>VFZQ01000083.1 GCA_016871135.1 Acidobacteriota bacterium
CTCCTCCCGCCTGGAGTCTGCTACCGGGCCCTACGGCGCTTACCCGGACGGGACTTTCACCCGCGAGAACAACGCGTCTTTCAGGACGCACCATACCGCTATTCTACCGCCCAGCCCATCAGCTCCACGGGCGCGCCGGCGGCTACGCCGAGCTTTTTTCCCGCATGCGCTTCACGCAAAACGATCTCGTAAAAACCGCTCGAGCCGGCGATGGCGTAATACTCGCCGTACTGGCATGCCGCATAGTTCGAGGCCAGTTGCGCCACTTGCTCAAATCCGATCGTGAACACAAACGGGTTGGTCGCGATCCAGGGAAATTCGCGGACGTGAAAATTCGTGATGCAGTTGCCGAACCGGTCGATCTTTTGAATCGCACCACTCCATTGCCGCTTCGATGTCTGCGTCACTTTCCCTGTATTTAGACGTAGCGCGTCTTCGACCAACTTGCCGAACTTCGATGGCGGCGTGGCTTTGGCCAAATGCGCCGCGCAGGGCGCAAAAACATCGCGGCCATGAAAAGTTTGACTGACCTCCGCGCGGAACAGCTTCGAATTGGTGATGTGGCGCACCTTGGCCTTCTCTAGCGCGCTGGTCAGAATACCGTTGTCCGGCCCGATGAAATACTGCCCCGCCGCTTCCACCAGAATCGGCCGCCGCGCCGACCCCACACCCGGATCCACAATCGCCACGTGAATCGTTTTCTTTGGAAAATGCGGCCACGCCTGGCCAAACGTGAACGCCGCCTCGACGATTTCGTAGGCATTCAAGTCGTGCGTGATATCGACGATCTCCGCGTTCGGCGTGATCGATTTGATCACGCCCTTCATCGCGCCAACGAAGTAATCGGGGCTTCCAAAATCGGTTGTAAGAGTGATGAGTGGCCGCATTGCTAAAATTGAATAGGAGACTCGGTGGAGCGCTATTACTTCGATCACAACGCAACCACGCCAGTCGCGCCGCCGGTCGTCGACGCGATGCTGCCGCACCTTCGCGCCCACTTCGGCAACGCCTCCAGTATCCATCAGGAGGGCCAGGCGGCCAAACAGGCGTTGGAGCGCGCACGGCGCCAAGTGGCGGCGTTTCTCGGCTGCGCGCAGAAAGAGATCGTGTTCACCAGCGGCGGAACCGAGGCTGATAATCTTGCCGTGCTCGGCGTTGAAGGCCACGTTGTTTCTTCGACGATTGAACACCCGGCCGTGCTCGCCGCGCTGAAAAACCGTGGCCACTTCACGCTCGTGGCGCCCGACCGGAGCGGCGTAGTTTCACCCGACGCCGTCCGCTCTGCGATGCGGCCGGACACGGCGCTGGTGTCCATCATGCACGCCAACAACGAACTCGGTGTCGTTCAAGAGATCGCCGGGTTCGCCGAAATCGCGCACGCCGCGGGTGCGTTATTCCACTCCGACGGAGTGCAGGCCTGCGGCAAGATTGCGATTGATCTGACCGGCGTCGATCTCTATTCGATCAGCGGCCACAAGCTGAACGCGCCGAAAGGCGTCGGGGCGCTGTTTGTCCGCGAAGGCGTCGCCCTCTCGCCGAGGCAGTTTGGCGGACGCCATGAAAGCGGCCGCCGCGCGGGCACCGAGTCAGTCCCACTGGCTGTGGCGCTCGGCGAAGCCTGCGCGATGCCGCGCGAAGACTACTCCGCACTGCGCGACCGGCTCGAAGAAGGCATACTGCGCAGCGTCTCCGACACAACCCTGAACTCCGCCGGCGCGCCGCGCGTACCGAACACAACCAACATTCGCTTCGACGGTATCGAAGGCGAAGCGATGGTGATCGCGCTCGATCTTCGCGGCTTCGCGGTCTCAAGCGGCGCGGCCTGCTCAAGCGGCGCCGTCGAACCGTCGCACGTGTTGATGGCCATCGGGCTCACCCGCGAACAGGCCAAATCCTCGATTCGCTTTTCGCTCGGCCTGGGCAACACCGTCGAGCAAATCGACCGCTTGATCGAAGCCGTTACCGCGGCCGCGGCGCATCTGCGCAGGATGGCGCCCGCTTATGCCTGAACCTTTGTGGGCCGTCGCGATGAGCGGCGGCGTCGACAGCTCGGTCGTGGCCGGCCTTCTGAAGCGCGAAGGCCGCAACGTCGTCGGCATGACGATGCAGTTGTGGAACCAGCGGCGGCTTCCCGAGCTTGCCTCCGACGGCCCGACCGGCCGTTGCTGCTCGATCGACGATGTCTACGACGCGCGCTACGTCGCGCAGTTGATCGGCCTGCCTTACTACGTCGTCAACTTCGAAGAGGACTTTGAAAAGCAGGTCGTGCGGCCGTTTGTCGACGACTATTTGCACGGCCGCACGCCGGTTCCCTGCACGCTGTGCAACAACTTCATCAAGTTCGAAACGTTCATCCGAATGGCCGAGGGCATCGGCGCGGAGAAGGTGGCGACCGGCCACTACGCACGCATCACATTCAACGCCGAGAGCGGCCGATGGGAGTTGCGGCGCGCCGTCGATACGACGAAGGACCAAACGTATTTTCTGTTCGGCCTCACGCAGCCGCAATTAGCGCGCACTCTGTTTCCGCTTGGCGAAATGGTGAAGAGCGACGTGCGGGAACTGGCGAAGTCGCTCGCACTTCCAGTCGCCGAGAAGGGAGACAGTCAAGAGATCTGCTTCGTCCCCAACGGCGACTACAAGGCTTTCATCGAGGCCTACTGCAAAGAGCAAGGCATCGCGCTGCACGACATGCGCGGCGATATTGTTACCGCCGACGGCGAAGTCATCGGTGAGCATGGCGGCTATCACAGCTTCACGGTCGGCCAGCGGAAGGGGATTGGCATCGCGCGCCCCGAGCCGCTTTACGTTATCGCCACCGAGCCGGAAACCAAGCGTGTGATTGTCGGCGGCGGCGATGCGCTGATGACTTCGCGGTTCGCCGTCGGCGATGTGAACTGGATTTCGATCGCGGCGATAACGGCGCCGCGCCGCGCGGCGGTGCGCATCCGCAACAAGCATCTGCCGGCCGCGGCGACACTCCATCCAACAACCGATCCATCACGCGTTGAGGTACATTTCGACGAACCGCAGCGTGCGGTGACGCCGGGGCAAGGGGCCGTGTTTTATGACGGCGATCTGGTGCTCGGCGGCGGTTGGATTGATTAACCCCGTGGCCGTCCGCAGCCCAGCCCGAAACCGTTTCGAGTATCTGCTAATGCGGCTCGTTTTGTTTACGCTATCGATCAGGCCGCGCGCGCTCAGCCTGCTACTTGCCACCGTCTATGTGACGATTTTGCGGCTCGCGGTGCCCAAACTGCGGCGTGTCGCCACGCGGAATGCCGAGATCACGGGCGTACGGCTCACAGAGATTAACGGCGTCTGGAGTTCGATCGCGCGCCACCTGGTCGTCTTCGCCCGCATGCCGCGAATTGACAAGTCGAACGTGCACGAATGGATCCGCTATGAGGGCTTCGAGCATTTCACACGCGCCAAACAAGCCGGCAATGGCGTACTGTTCGCAACGCTGCATTTGGGCGCATGGGAGTTGAGCGCTTTCTCGCATGCGCTCATGGCCGAACCGATGCACATTGTCGTGCGGCCGCTCGACAACCCGCTGCTGGACGAATTGGTCACGGCGCGGCGAGCGGCCAGCGGGAACACGGTGCTGGGCAAGAAGGAAGCGACGCGCGCCATTTTCCAGGCGTTAAAGGAGAACAAGGCCGTCGGCATCTTGGTCGATCAGAACGTCGGTCTCGACGAAGGGCTGTTTGTCAACTTCTTCGGACGCAAGGCGTGCGTGAGCCCTACGTTTTCAAAGCTCGCCGCGCGCACCGGGGCGGTGGTCATTCCCGGGTATGCTATTTGGAGTCCGAGCGAAGGCAAGTTTGTGTTGCGGTTCGACGAGCCGGTCAGCATCACCGGCAATGTGTTGATCGACACGCAACGGGTACAGGCCGCGCTTGAGCGCGCGATTCGCGCGTATCCTGAACAATGGCTATGGATTCACCGACGATGGAAAACAAGACCACCTGGCGAAGAGCCTCTCTATTAGCTTTCCTTGCGCTTGCGCTCCACGCGCAGCAGGACCGGCCCGTGCCGCCCCCGGGCGTCGCCGTCTCCGAGGCCGACCGCAAAGAGTTGGAAACGGGCATCGCGAAGCTATCGGACGCGATCCAGGCGCTGGGCAAGAACGCGCTGCGCTCCGATGTCCAGGTGTTTCGCGATGCCGTGCGCACGGCGCTCACACACAACGAGTTCTTCGATCCGCCGGATGTGGGCAAGGCGAAAACGTTGCTCGCCGAAGGCCTCAAGCGCGCCGCCGAATTGCAGCGCGGCGAGGCGTCGTGGCAAAAATCGCCGGGCCTGGTCGTCCGCGGTTATGTGTCGAAGATCGACGGCTCGGTACAGCCCTACGGGCTTGTCGTTCCGCAGTCCTACGATCCCCGGCTACCGCGCAAGTGGCGGCTCGATTTCTGGTTTCACGGCCGCAACGAAAAGCTGTCCGAGGTCAATTTTCTGAGCGAGCGCATGACGCGGCCGGGCGAGTTCACGCCGGCCGATACGATCGTCCTGCATCTCTATGGGCGCTACTGCAACGCCAATAAATTCGCGGGCGAGATCGATCTGTTCGAGGCGCTCGCCGATGTGAAGCGGCACTACAACATCGACGAGAATCGCATCCTGGTGCGTGGCTTTTCGATGGGTGGAGCGGCCGCCTGGCAGTTCGCGGCGCACTACGCGGGACTCTGGGCCGCCGCGGCGCCAGGCGCCGGATTCTCCGAGACCGCCGAGTTCCTGAACGTCTTCCAAAACGAAAAAGTCAATCCGCCGGAATGGGAACAGAAGCTGTGGCGAATGTACGACGCCACGGTCTATGCCGCGAACTTCATCAACCTGCCGCTGGTCGCCTACAGCGGCGAGATCGACCGCCAGAAACAGGCCGCCGACATCATGGCGAAGTATCTCGACAAAGAAGGCATTCCCATGGTTCACGTCATCGGACCACAAACGCCGCACCGCTATCATCCCGATTCGAAAGTAATCATCGACCGCAAGCTCGACGCCATCGCCGAACGCGGCCGCGATCCGTATCCGCGGCGCGTCAAGCTTGTCACCTACACGCTGCGTTACAACCGCATGAAGTGGCTCGTGATCGATGGCATGGAGAAGCATTGGGAAAAGGCCACGGCCGAAGCCAGCGTGCACAACAAGGAGTCGCTGCAGATCAAGACTTCGAACGTCAGTGGGATTGGTGTTGAGTACGGGCCGGGTGGCGCGCCGGTTGAGGTGATGGGCAAGGCGACGATCGACATCGATGGGCAGAGCGTGGCGGTGCCGGCGCCGTCGAGCGACCGGTCTTGGCACATTCATCTGATTAAGTCGAACGGCAAGTGGGCGCACACGCCCGATCATCCCAACGGCGCCGTGAAGCGCCACGGACTGCAGGGGCCGATCGACGATGCGTTCATGAGTTCTTTTCTGATCGTATTGCCCTCGGGCGCACCGCAAGGCGAAGCGGGTAAACGGATTAATGAAGAAGCCGCGCGGGCGATTCGCGAATGGCGGCGGCAGTTCCGCGGTGACGCGCGCGTGAAGAGAGATAGCGAAGTGACGCCCGAGGACATCGCCCAACACAACCTGATTTTGTGGGGCGACGCGGCGTCAAACAGCCTCATCGCAAAGGTCAGGGACAAGCTGCCCGTGCAGTGGACCGCCGATGCGATCTCTTACAAGGGACAACGCTTCAGTACGGCGACGAACTATCCCGCGCTGATCGCGCCAAACCCGCTCAACCAGCGCAAGTATGTCGTCATCAACAGCGGCTTCACTTTCCGGGAGTACGATTACTTGAACAACGCGCGGCAGATTTCAAAGCTGCCCGACTGGGCGGTGATCGACGTTACCACGCCCGCCAACGGGCGGTATCCGGGCCGCGTCGCCGCGGCGGGATTTTTCGACGAGAAGTGGCAGTAAAACACGAACTACTTCGACGCGTTATCCGATCAAGTGCGTTGGGCGATCGTGTTCCATGGACTCCCGCAGAGACGCGCACTGCGAATGGGTTATCGAGCGGAAAAAGTAGCGGTCCGCAGGTAGTACGTTGTATATCGAACAACGAGTTCAACGGCGTGCTCATAGCCTCGCGCGCACGCCGGAGTCACATGTGGTTCCTTGACGCCGGCGCGCGCCGCCAGCCAGCCTTCGACGGTGCTGAAACAGCGCGGCGACACGCCTCGCAAACGGATGTGGTGGATATCGGACGTGGCGTTCTCGGGTGGAACACGCTCATCAAACCACACGGCCGGCACGTTGAGCTTGCCGCCACCAGCCGGTGCATCGGGTGTGAGCACGATCAAAAGCGCTACCGACGGATTGCGCCCCGCGAGTTGAATCGCCGATTCGCCGCCGTGGCTCCAGCCAATGACCGCAATGCGCTTGGCGTCAATTTGCGGGAGTTTCGCGATCTCTCCGATCGACTGTTCGAGAAACAGCGTGTGCTTGCTGAAATCACCGCGGGTCGACGCCGGCTTCCAGGCGAGAGGTTCGACCACGGCGACGGCAAATCCGGCGCGGGCGAGCGCCTCCGATAGATACGCCTGTGCGGGAACCGTTCCGGGGCGCAGGCTCCACAATACGAGTGGATAGCGGCCCGCGCGAGGCCGCGCGTCGCGGAGTGCGCGAAAGCGGGTGGTGAGCGCTTCGGCGCGTAGGTCGGCGGGGACAGCGGCGGGATTGTTGGCGAGCAGCGCCGCGATGGCTTCGCCTAGGTCGCCTTTGTGTCCATCCATGTGCAGGTAATCGCTCATGCGGACGGACTGGCCGGAAGAAGCGGACGGATACCAAAGCGTGGCGCGCGCGGCTTCGCCGGACGGGAGATGGAGATCGAGTTGGCGCACGCCGATGGCGCCGGCTTGGGCGGCGAAGAACAAGCCAAGAATCGCGAACCGGTTTATTCGCACGCGGCCGCGATCTCCTCCACTCGGCAGACCTGCCCGCCGCGTGTCGTAATCCACATGCTAACTCGCACCGAATAGGGCGAGCGGTTGTCCTTCCGCACGCCGGTTTCGCGGAACAAAATCGCCGTCGTGTCCCCGGAGGTGATCTGCCGTTCGACGACGGGCCGCTGTTCGGCGACC
The DNA here is from genome assembly GCA_016871135.1 of Acidobacteriota bacterium. Taxonomy (GTDB): domain Bacteria; phylum Acidobacteriota; class Terriglobia; order Bryobacterales; family Bryobacteraceae. Next base: position 7,080 of record VFZQ01000083.1, read on the forward strand.
ATGCCGAAATTCCGCCGGGTGGCCTCGACGACGGCCTCGCGGCCACTCCAACATCCAGCCATGTTCGCAAGGCCGGAGATGACAAGTTCGGCGTCGGGAGTCAGGAACTGGGCCATGGCGTCGAAGTCGCCGCGGGCGATCGCCGAGAACAGCTCGGGAATGACGTCGCCGGTTGGCCGAACGTCCTGGATGACTTTGTTGAAGTATACGGAGTCCATGGATCCAGCGTAGCGCCGCCAGTGATAGAATCGCCAGGGAATATGCAGACGCGGCGACACTTTTTTCAGGGCGCGGCAACGGCGCTGGCGGCGGGGCGCGTTTGGGGCGCCAACGACCGCGTTCAAGTTGGATTCATCGGCTACGGTTTAATCGGCGCGCAGCATGTCTACGACTTCAAGAACCAAAAGGACGTCGACATGGCGGCGATGTCGGAGACCTATCAACCGCGTTTGGAAGAAGGCGTTAAAGCCTGCGGCGGACGGGCCAAGGCCTATAAGGACTTCCGCAAGCTGATCGACGATCGGGAGATCCAAGCCGTCTGTGTGTCGACGCCGGACCACTGGCACGCGCTGATGACCATGATGGCGTGCGCCGCCGGCAAGGATGTGTACGTCGAAAAACCGCTGACGCTGTTTCAAGCCGAAGGCAAGTGGATGACCGAGGTTGCGCGGCGTCATGACCGCGTCGTACAGTGCGGAACGCAGCAGCGCTCGGGGCGCCATTACGCCAAGGCGCGGCAGTTGCTGCGCGAGGGGCGGATTGGAAAGATTCACACGGTACGCATGCAGTCGGCGCGCAACATCATGCCCGGGTTTGGGACTCCTCCGCCCGGGTCGGCGCCAAGCGATTTCGACTACGACATGTGGCTTGGGCCGGCGCCGGCGCGGCGTTACGAGCCGCACCGCGGCATTTATCACTTCCGGTGGTTCTGGGATTATTCGGGCGGACAGATGACAAACCTTGCCGCGCACTCGTTGGACATCGTCTACTGGGGGATCGACACGAAGGGGCCGAAATCGGTGGCGTCGGTTGGCGGTCGGTATGCACTGCAAGACGATGGCGAGACGCCCGACACTCAGGACGCGATTTACGATTTCGGCGGTTGGACGGCATCCTGGCATCATCGCGAAGCGAGCGCCGGGGCGCCGAGAACGAACAGCGGCCTGGAGTTCTTCGGCACCAAGGGTTCACTGGCAATCGACCGGGGCGGCTACGAGATCTTCGCGGATCGAAAGGTAGATCCGGCGCTGGCGATACCGCGGTTCAAGGGACATCCCGCCGGAGGACCATCGGCTTCCAACGCGGCGCCTGAGCGTTGGACAGAACCGCAGAAGGAACCCGGGTCCTCCGATGAGCAGTTCGACCTGCACGTCAGAAACTTCCTTGATTGCATTAAGGCGCGGCAACGGCCCGTGTCGGATGTGGAGGACGGGCACCGCGTGGCGACAGCCTGTCACTTGGCTAATATCGCTTTGCGAACCGGCCGGAAGCTAAATTGGGACGCGGCGAAGGAGACCATCATTGGCGACCGCGAGGCCGCGCAGATGTTAGTGCGGCCATATCGGAAACCCTGGGACCGGGTGGTCGAGGGACTACTCCGGTAGCGAGCGCGGCGGCGGATCATGCCGCATAGGAACAGCGCAAGTCCAGTGGTAGCGAGTGCCGCCGGTTCGGGGAAGCCGTCGATGCGCTGGGCAAGGCGCATTCCCCTGTTTGGAAAACCGGACCCGGATCGCACGCGAGGCGGCGGAAGGGACGAGGTTAAAGCCCTTGCCCCCGGACGCCTCGACGGTAACGCCGGCCTGAACGGCGTCCGAGCGTGAAGGGAAAGCAAAATCGACGATGAAACGCTGGACTTTTTCGAAAGGCTACCCCGGCAGGCCCGGACGGTCTACCGGAACGCTCCAGTTGATGCGAAGATCCATGGTGCCGTCCAACAGTTGAAGCGAACGGGCCACGCCGGACGGCATCGCGGCGCCGGCGCGCTCGATAGTCGGCGAACTAAGACTGAACAGACCGTCCTTTTCGTAGCGGCTGAGGAAAGCCCCGCAGACCATGTTGCCAAGTTCTCCCATCACCTGCTGGACTTCGTCCGGGCTTGGCGCCGAGCCGGGTTCGGCGCCGAGAAAGCTGCCGGCCAGAGACTCGGCGGTGGGGTCGTCAATTTCCATCCGAAACTCGCCGACGCCGTCGCCTTCGAACTTCACATAGACCTGCATCGTTTCGGGACGGGGCGCTGGCGGAGCGTCGGCGTCTTCAAGGACATCGCTGAAGAACATGACGTTCAGGACGTCGCGGGCGGCGCCGACGACGTCGCTGAGCATCAAGTCGTTGGAGTCGGCCGGGGCGTCGGAGAACGCGGTATCGGAGGTGGGCATCGGTTCGGTCATTGAGTTGGCTCCTACTGTTCGCCCAGGATCTGGTGGACCTTGAGACGGATCATTTCCGGCTGACAGGGCTTGCTGATGTAGCCCTGAGCGCCGAGTTCTCGCAGTTTTAAGACGCGGCGCTGCGTGGCGTCGGTGGAGATAATGAGCACCGGAAGAGTGGCGTCGCGCTGGTTACCGCGCAGTTTCGCGACAAACTCCTCGCCGTTCATGACTGGCATGTTCAGATCGGCGAAGACGAGGTCGAGTTTGTTCGGCGCCTCGTTTTCCTGGTTGACGATTTCAAGTGCTTCCTGGCCATTCCCGGCCTCGAATACGTTCTTGACAGGTAGGGAGGCCAGTTGCACCGTCCGCCGCACGTAAGCGCGCATGGCGGGAGAGTCGTCGACGATGAGGATGCGAAGGGATTGCATATGTTCTCCGTTTTGCGATTCGTTTCGAGACAAGCTAGCGTGCTCCGGCGAGGATGGCGTGGCTGGCTTCCGGCAGACGAGGCTCGGCTTGCGTATTGGTTTGCACCCAGAATTCGCCGGTGCCGACCTTGAGGCCCAAGTTGCGGCTGGCCATTCCGCCAACGGCCTCCATCTCGACCAACACTCCCATCTGCCAGAGCAGCTTCCGCGCAGCCAGTTGATTGCGCTTGCCGACAGCCAGTTGCGCGGTATCGGACACCATTTGTGCGCCTCCGGCAAGCCGCACGCGGATATGTTTTCGTTGCGCGCCAAGGCGTTCCATCGAACGAATCAGGTGCGGGATGCCGGTATCTGCGTACATGGCCGGTTGCTGCGTGGCGCGCTGCTGGTCTTGGCGGGAATCCGGCAGGAGATAGTGAAGGAGGCCGCCAACGCCTTGCACCGGATCGTATGCACCAACGGCGATGCAGGAGCCCAGAGCATAGGTCACCAGATCGACCGAGGCATCGTTGGTGCAGCGGCAATCGGAGATCCCGACCACTAGCGTTGGCATTCGACTACTCCTTGCGCGGCTCTGACCGCGTAATTTGTCTTATCGGAAGGCATTCGGCTTTCCTTGGCGGATATTTTGCGTGACTACGTCGCGCGCTTCCGGTAGACCGCGGTTTGAACAGGGCTCGCGACCGATTCGATGCCGACCAAACCTTCGGCGTGTCCGACCAGCAGATAACCCGACGGCTCGATCGTATCGAAGAGTTTTCCTACCATCCGCGCGCGGAGTTCCGGGGAGAAGTAGATCATCACGTTGCGGCAGAAAACGACGGGATAAGGCCCCATTCGGGGGAACGGCCCGGTCAGATTCAACCATCGAAAATGGACCATTTCCCGGACCGAAGAACCGACGCGGAGATGATTCCGCCAACGGCCCCGTCCCGGCTCGAAGTACCGGCGGGCTAACCGGTCGGGCAGCGCCGAAACACGCTCGCTCGTGTAAATGGCCTGCTCGGCCGTTTCCAGTACTCGCGTCGAAACGTCGGTCGCCAGCACCCGGACTCGGCGCGGCGCGGCCGCTCCGAAGACCTCGTGAGCGAGCATTGCCAGCGTATGCGGTTCTTCCCCTGTCGAGGCGGCTGCACACCAGACCGTGATCGTACGCCGCGCCGGCAACGCCGCCAGATATTCGGCAAACCATCGAAAGTGGGAAGGTTCGCGCCAAAAGGCGGTGTGATTGGTCGTAAGCAGGTCGAGCAGTTCCCGTGCCGCGCCGCCTTCGGGGTCCGCCTCCACCACACGGAGATACTCCTCCGGGCTCGAAATGCCGAGTTTCCGCATGTGCCGACCGGCGCGATTAGAGATCAACAACTCCTTGCCTTCGCGCGATTCCAGACCTAGCCGTTCGCCGGCCAACGACTGCAGCCGCTGAATGACGGAACTGGGAAGTGTGCGTGCTTCGTTATGCCGCAAGCCCATATCCCTCTCGTCCAATGATGGCGTCGAGATCGAGAATGATGCCCACCGTGCCGTCGCCTAAAATCGCTCCTCCTGCTACGCCTCGCACCTTCCCCAGCCAGTCGCCCAGGCTTTTAATAACCACTTCCTGTTTGCCGACGACCTCATCCACGGCCAGAGCCACGCGCTTCGGACCGTTCTCGATCACAATCATGGCGGCCTCGGCGGACTTGCGGCCACTCCGTTGAAAGTCATGCACGAGATGCCTCGGGAGCAGTAGTAATAGGAGTCAGGTCAACCAAGTAGCCGAGGGCGCGAAATTCCTTCTGAAGACGC
>VFZQ01000084.1 GCA_016871135.1 Acidobacteriota bacterium
GCTTGCGCAAGCCGGTACGCACTGTCAAAGTCGAGCTCCCAGTGGCAATGCACCGCGATATCGAAGTCCAGCCCCAACGCGTCCCGCATGTTCCCGAAGCCCTTCGCGTTGCGGTCGATCTGAACGTTGGACATGCGGCGGTTGTCCAACTGCTCCCAGCGCTGATCGCGGAGGAAGTTGGTCTTACACGCTGTCCAGCCCTGGCGCTTCATCCGTTCCGCGAACTCCGCGCAGGATTCCTTGCTCGACATATCGCGAGGTCCCGTGGAAGCGTACGCGCGAACTTCCTTCACATGCGAGCCACCGCCGAGGATGCGGTGAACCGGCTGACCGTTGATCTTGCCGATGAGATCCCACATGGCGAACTCGACGCCCGTGATGGCGTGAGTCGCAACGCCGTGATTGCCCCCGTAGTAGGACGTGCGCGTGCTCATCTTGAACACCAGATACTCGAGGTTCATCGGGTCTTGACCCATCAGGATCGGCTTGCAGACGTTCAGGACGATGTCCTTCGCGCCGTGGCCTTTCTCATCGTGATGACACTCCCCGATTCCCACAAGCCCGACATTGGTCGAGATCTTGACGAGCGGGCTCACGCGAAATCCAATGCGGGTGAGGATGCACTGCACATCGGTGATCTTGACCTTGCCCGCCGATGGTCCGGCCATCAGATTCAGGTAGGGCGCGAAGGCGGCCGCGGAAGCGCCGGCGGCGGCGTGTTTCAGGAATTTTCTTCGATTCATAACTTGACCTTTGGACCCAACGGGTCGTGAAACTTCGACGAGCGTATCACAGACGACAAGAGGTAAGTGCAGCCGATGGCGGCCGCGTGAACGTCTTGTTTGTCGACAAATCGAGCACGCTGCGACTCCACTGCGCTAAACTCGCCATACCGCCTTTCCGATGGCCACCGACGTTACCGTACTCCTGCACCGCTGGAAGTCGGGCGACAAAGAAGCGCTCGACGGCATCACTGCGTTGTTGTATCCGGAACTTCGGCGGCTGGCATCCGGTTTCTTGTCACGCGAGCGAAAGGGCCACACGCTGCAAGCCACGGCGTTGGTCAATGAGGCGTACATGAAGCTGGCCGGGCTCGGCAAGCTCGATTGGAAGGACCGCGCGCACTTTGTCGGCATCGCCGCGCACATCATGCGCCAAGTGTTGGTGCAGCATGCGCGGACCAAGAACGCTCTGAAGCGCGGCGGCGATCTGAGGCCGGTAACGCTCGATGAATTCAGCGGCGGAGTGAGTAACGACAGCGCTGTGCTGGCCGCGCTCGACGACGCACTCACCGCGCTTGCCGCCATCGACGAGCGAAAATCTCAGATCGTCGAAATGAAGTATTTCGGCGGCATGAACGCCGAAGAGACCGCTGAGGCTTGCGGCGTTTCGGTGTCAACGGTCGGCCGACAGCTGCGCCTCGCCGAAGCCTGGGTTTATCGTCATATGCAGGGCGAGAGCCCCGCCGAGGAGAAATAGATGAAGTTCGCCATTCTCGCGTTGGGCGTGTGCGCGTGGAGTCAGCAACTGCTGCGCGTCGATCACTATGTGAGGGTCAAGTCGGTCGCGCCGTCGATGAACGGGCAGACCGCGCAGATCTACGTGCGAGAGGTCGTGCTCGACGGCACGGGCCTGCGCGGCGACGATCGCCCGGACCGCGTTGTCCTCTTCGTTCATGGCGCGGGCACGCCGGCCGAAGTCGCCTTCGACGCCCAGTACAAGGATTACAGTTGGATGGCCTATCTGGCGAAAGCCGGCTACGACGTGTTCTCGATGGACATGGAAGGATACGGGCGATCGACGCGCCCGACCGTCATGAACGACCCGTGCAACTTGACCAAGGAGCAGCAGCTTTCGCTCTTCGGGAAAGACTGCGCGCCGTCCTACACCGAGCGCGTAACGACGGCCGATTCCGATTGGCACGACATCGACGGCGTGGTTGAACATCTGCGCAAGATTCGCGGCGTTTCGAAGGTGAGCCTGATCGGCTGGTCGCAGGGCGGACCGCGCAGTGGCGGTTACGCGTCGCAGCATCCGGCGAGTATTTCGAAGTTGATCCTGCTTGCGCCGGCGTATTCGATGGCCGCGTCTGCCGGCGGCGCGCCGCGGACGGGCGGCCCGATTTTCAACACGCAATCGCGCGCCGATTTGGACGCGAACTGGGACCGGCAGATCGGTTGTCCGGATCAGGTCGATCCCGCCGCGCGCGAATCGGTGTGGCGCGATATGCTGGCGTCCGATCCGGTCGGCGCGACGTGGGGCACGGGCGTGCGCCGCGCTCCGAATGCCACATCGCGCGGCTGGAATAAAGAAGTGGTGTCGAAGATGCGGATTCCGGCGCTGTTTGTGGCCCCGGCGCTGGACAAGCAAGCGCTGCCGGCCAACGTGCGTCAATTGCATACCGATTACGGCGCGCCAGAGAAGATCCTGCTCGATCTCGGCTGCGCGTCCCACAACGCGTTGTGGGAGCGGAACCACCTGCTGCTGTTCCAGGCGTCTTTGACGTTCTTAAACGACGGGACGGTCGGGGGCAAGAAGGACGGCGTGGTGTCGCTGGGCTATTAAGGCAATAAGCGCGTCGATTCTCGCCGTCACTTGCATGTTATAAGCGTTGGTCGCGTTGACCGTTGCCACGAACTCGTTGTGGCGCGCGCGAGAGTCTTCCGTGGATTCAGTCCGCTTCACTACCCACGGAGCTGAGCGGGCTAAACGTAAGGTCGTCTCGCGTTGCAGCCCTTCCAATTGTTCGATCCGAATGCTGGACTTGGCGTGTTGTGAACGAATGAACTCCATCGTCTTTTGGACGTCCATAAGAGTAGCCTACCTCAAAACGGCATTGCCGGGCGCGATTCGCTGCCGAGGAAAATGGCCGAGGTTTGCGCCGATCCTGGCGTCACGCCGAGAATGCGAGGCCGCATGACAAGGAGCATCGAAGTGCTGTCGGTTTCGATGTTGTTCGTCCGAAGCGCGGCGCCGAGAATCGGAACGTTCATCAGCCCCGGGATGCCGGATTTGTTGATCGTTTCGGTGTCCTGATTCAACCCGCCAATGACGGCCCATTCGTCGTTCTTCAGCCGCACACGCGAAGTGAACTTGCGATTGGCCAGAATCGGAATGCCGTTGATCTCCGCGCCGGTTAGTAGTTTGAACTCGGCCTCGACTTCGAGGCTCATCTCTTCTTCGCCGTGAACGAACGGCGTGACCTTAAGCGCCAGCCCGAGGTTCTCGAATTGGAATGACGGCGGCGGCCGGAACACCTCTTCCGGCGAACCCGTGCCGGCGCCGGTGTCGCCGAAATAGCCGGCCGTCAAAACCGGAAACTTCTCGCCGAGCAACAACTGCGCGGGTTGGCCGTTCAACGCTTGCACGAACGTCTTTTGTAGCGTTTTGCCGTAGCCTTTTAATGCGGTCGCGGTTACGGTCGCGCTGCCGAGGGTAAGTCCGAACATCGAATCGCCTCGGCCGAACGATCCCGTCAAGCCGCCGGTGTCGACCTTGGACGGATCGTTGTTGAACAAACTGCTGAGCCAAAACAGGTTGGACGACGTCGGCAGCCGCGTACCGTATTGATTTGCGTAAGTCGCGCGGACTTCGTACAACTCCATTTCGATCATTACCGCCGGCCGCGCGCCGAGCAGTTGTTCGAAAAGCGCCTGTGTCGGCCGGATTTTCGAGATGCGGTCGCGCATCATGACCATCCGTCTGACGTTATCGACGCCGAACTTCTGAATCTCCATCACCTGCTGCACGGTGCGCGCCGTTTCCTGCATCTCCTGAACGGTGATCGGATCGGGCAACGAAAGCACGACCGCGACGACGGGTTCGAACTCTTGGCGCTTTTGCTGCGTGTCCTTGACGACCAGAAACCGGTTCGGCTTTTGCGGGACGATGAAGCTGCCGGTGGCGATTGAAAGCGCTTGAAGAACTTGGCGAGCGGTTTCGTCCTGGGAGCGGAACCGGAGTTGCTGTCCGGCGTCGGGGAAGTCGCTGTCGAAAAGTAGCTCAAACCCGAAGAGTTTTCCACAGGTCTCCCACAGCTTCCGGGGCGTGAGAGTGTAGTCGAGTGTAAAGTTGCCGGAAGGGAATTTCAGGTCGGGAGGCGGGAGGAGTTCGCGGGCTTCGCGGAGATCGGCGGGGGTGATGGGGGAAAAGTCGGACGCAGGCGTTTCGACCGTCGGCGCCGCGGCTTTTTCGACGGGCAATGCGCCGAGCAGGCGACCCTTCAAGGCTTCGGCTTTGGCGGCGGAATTGAGGTCGCCGCGGGCGGCGGCTTGATTGTAAAGAAGAACCGCTTCGGCCGAACTGCCTGATTTTTCAGCCTTTTGCGCTTGACGGGCGAGCGCGCGAGGACTCGGCTCGGCACTTTTGCAAAGTGCCGCGGCCAGACACAAAGCCCAAGCGCGGAATCCCACACTAGAATGACGAGGCCGCAGTGGGAAACGTGGAGACGCTAAAGGCTTGCTGAAAATTCGCCGATAGTTCTGCGGGACTCTATGTCTTTCACACCATTGGCCGCCGGCAATTCAATCCCAACCAGTTTCTCTCCCCGCATTCCGGAGACGCTGGAACACTTAGGGATCAGCGAGAACCTCGTCCTCGATTTGGTCGTTCGGCGTCTGCTGCTCGAAGGAACGAGCAGTTTGTCGAATCTTTCCAAGAAGTTACGGGTATCGATTTCGATTATCGACCACATGTTCCGCTACATGCGCGCGCAGCAATTGGTGGAAGTGAAGGGCATGTCCGGCAACGATTACCACTTCACGCTGTCCGCTGCCGGGCGCCAGTTGGCCAGTGAACGCTTTCAGATCTCGCAGTACGCCGGATCGTGTCCGGTTTCGCTCAACGAATACCATAGCGCGACGAAGGCGCAATCGGCGCGATTGCAGATCGACCGGCGCGCGCTACGGCAGGCGTTTTCGGATTTGATCGTGACGGACCGGTTGCTGGATCAACTTGGTCCGGCGCTGATTTCGCAGAATTCGATCTTCGTCTACGGCCCGTCGGGCAACGGTAAAACGAGCTTGGCGGAACGCATGTTGCGCGTTTATCAGGACGCGATTCTGATTCCGTACTCTGTCGAAGTCGATAACCAGATCATCTCGATCTACGACCCGGTCGTCCACACCGCACTGGAAATCGACGATCCGGAGGTCGATCCGCGCTGGGTTCTATGCAAACGTCCGTGCATCGTTGTGGGCGGCGAGTTGATTCCCTCGATGCTTGAGCTGCGTTTGGACGAGGCGTCTGGCATCTATTCGGCGCCTTTGCAGATGAAGGCGAATAACGGCATTTTCATCGTCGACGACTTCGGCCGTCAGTTAATGTCGCCGCGCGATCTGTTGAACCGGTGGATTGTTCCGTTGGACCGGCGCGTCGATTACCTAACCCTTCGCTACGGCGTTAAGTTCCAGATTCCATTTGAGTTGTTGGTCGTTTTCTCCACCAACCTCGACCCCTCGGATCTGGCCGACGAAGCGTTTCTCCGCCGTATTCAGAACAAGATTTATGTCGAATCGGTGAGTGCGCCCGTGTTCGATCAGATTTTCGATCGCGTGATCGCGGCGCGACGCGTTCCGGCCGAATCGGATTCGGCGGAATACATGCGAAAACTCTGTTTGCGGGAAGGGCGCACCGAGTTGCGCGCTTGTTATCCGGGAGACATCTGCAACATTCTCGAGTCCATTTCGCGTTACGAGGGCCGTCCTATCTCGATGACCAAGCCCGATCTGGAACGCGCGACCTCGCTCTACTTCGCCAAGACCTGATATCTGCCACCGATCCCCGCAAACACAAAAAGCCCCGCTCGAAAGGCGGGGCTTTTGTGCGTTCGAAACTGTTGTTAGGCTTTGACGCCGCGAGCGTGCATGTCCTTCAGCGCGGCTTCGATACCGATCTTGTCGATCAGTTTGATACCCTGCGCCGAAAGCGTGAGGCGGACGTAGCGGTTCTGGCTCGGAACCCAGAAGCGCTTGGACTGCATGTTCGGTTCCCACGTGCGGCGGGTCTTGTTGTTAGCGTGCGAAACGCGGTTGCCAAAGCGAGTCTTGATACCGGTAACGGGACATTCCATGGTGATTCTCCAACGGGGCACACTTCGAGAGCAGCCACCCAAACTATGAGTCTACCACAGACGGACACCGGATGTCGAAATGAGATCGGGGAGGCCGGGTCTGCGGTACGCGTGAGACATCAGACTCGAATGCGATATCGCATGGCGTCGCCCAGCCAGCCGTCGGTGTGCGCAAACAGGCGTGTCATGTACAGAACGATCTCTTTCGACTCGCGGTCCTCGTGCGCGTAGAAGTTCGACAGGGAGAGGATTTCATCCTCACCGGCGCGGCGCGTATCGATCTCGCGCATGGTGGCGCGACGGAGGAGTCCAGTCGTTTTGTCGACCTCGCCGAAGACGAACGGAAAACGCGGGCGATTGCCGCGTGGGTTCTCCGGCGTGATGTTGCCGAGCCAGTACAAACGTCCGTTGGAGTGGGTTATCAGGCGCGAACACGCGCTGGGCGAGAAGAACGCCGATCCGTCGTCGTACGTCCACGGCTTCGGCTCGGGGAAGGTCTTGCCGCCGTCGGTGGAAAGGCTCGTCCACTTGACTCCGGGCGCTTTCGGATTCTTGTCGTTCGACCCGCGCATGATCATCAGCACGCGGCGGCTGTCAACAAACGCGATGGTCGGTTCGACCATGCCGCGTGTGGTGCGGGCGGGATCACCTTGGACGATGTTGGAAAGCGTCCACTCCAAACGCGGGCCGTTCCAACGGCCATGAGCCACGGCCGTATCGGACCATGTGTAGCCGCCGCCCGGATTGAAGAGCTTGCCGTCCTTGGCCGGAAACATTTCAACGGGGACGAGGACGTCGCCGTTCGGTGCGGTGATCGGCACCGAACCGTTGTCACCCAGCATCACGCCGTTGCGGCCGAGTTCGAGGCCGGGCAGCGGGTGGAGGGAATCGCCGCCCCGGGCGATCAATTGCGTGGTTGGCCCGCCGTCGATTTTGTAATAGATCGAGTAGTTGCGCAGGCCTTCGAGCGGGTCGTCGCTTGGCAACACGGCTTCCATCCAGAACTCGATAAGGCGCTTGGAGCGCGGGTCGATGAACCCAGCTCGTTGATGTTTGCGCCAAGTGCCCGTGGCGCGTTTTTCGCCCGTCGGTTCGGTGACCGGAGCCGACCAGGTGCGGCCGTTGTCGGCCGATGTACGGACGAAGGACACGTCGATCAGATCGGACTTCGACCAGCGTTGTTCGATCGAGCGCATCTCGACGCCGGCGGCGCGAGTATAATAGGCATGCGCCATGATCGCGGTTCCCTTGCCAGGCGAACGGAAGAAGGTCTCCTGGCCGCGGGCGAGGGCGGCGGTAGCGAGAAACGAGCGGCGCAGCATGAAGTTAGAGTAGCAGTGAGCAATTTGGCGAGAGAATCTCGCCTGTATAAGTGTGACTCGTCCAATAAGCCGCCGCTCCGCGCTCCTGGTGCTACTCGCTCTACCTATGCGAGGCGCAGGCGCGCGCCGGCGGATTCCACCCATCGACGAGTCGCAGACTGATCCCACGTTCAAAGCGTTCGTCGCCAAGCTGAAAGCCGCCGTCGCGGCGCGCGACCAGAAGGCCATCCGCGCGATGAGCGTGCCGGATCTCACTATTGAAGACCGGGACCTACCGGAGTTGGCGACTATCCTGGCGATGGGTTGCGGCCGCTTCGACAAGGGCTTCACTTTTCCGTATATCAACGCGAAGTTTCCCGAGGATCTGGAGCCGTTCGAGTGCGCCGTCGCGATTCGTCCTGGCGCCGTGCTGCGGGCCAAGGCTTCCGTCGATGCCACCGTTGTTGCGCCGCTCGATTACGACATTGTGCATGTGGCGCAGTGGAATCCGAAGTCTAAATGGCAGGCGGCGAAGCGGCTGGACGGCGTTCGCGGTTTTGTCCATGAGGACGACATTCGGACGCTGGGGCACTTTCATGCGTACTGCGAGAAGCGCGGCGGCGCCTGGAAATTGATTGCGTTCGATCACGGGGATTGAACGGCGTTCGGAGCGACTCCGCGCGACTGTTAGAAAGGAACGTCGCCGGCTTTCATCGACGGCGCTACCGCAGCGCCGCGTCGATCGACTGAATGTTTTTCTTAGCAAACTCCGCCTCGGCGAGGTCGGGGTTCAAATCGAGAACCTTTTGAAAGTGCCCGCGAGCGGCGGCGAATTGTTCCAGCGACTGCATTTTCTCGCCCCGGCGCGCGTAGCAGAGGGCCAGCACGTAATGCACATACGGCTCCTGCTGGTCGTAGCGGAGTGCGCGCTGGCAGTAGCCGACGGCCTCGTCGTAACGCTCGCGTTTGCGCTCGCTGTCACACAGGCCGAAGTACGCCAGACTGCGCATGTCGTTCCACACATCGGTTTGCGCGGCGCGCTTCTTGCGGCCGATACCGGCTAAGTACCCAAGCACGTAGTAATTCATCTTGCCCGCTAACTTCGAATTGAAATCGCTGAGCTGGAGATATTTCTGATATTCGACGACGCTGTCGGCATACTTAGCCGTCATGCGGAGACTTTCGGCCAGCCAGAAGTGCGACTCGGCCGTATCGGGCGGCAGTGCGATGGCTTTGCGCGCCGAGTCGATGGAGTCCGCATATAGCTCCTTCATTCGCAATGCCTGGGCGAGCAAACTATGCGCCTGCTTATTCTTCTTATCCCGCTGCACGACGGCGTTCAACTGCCGGATCGACTCGTCGGTTGAGCCGATATCGAGCAGCATGCCGCCGAACGACGAGCGGGCTTCGAGATAGTCGGGATCGATTTCGATCGCCTTGCGAAACGACTTCTCGGCCTCCTGCATTTGGAACAGATCGCGCTGCACGCGGGCTAGGTATAGCCACGCCTGGGAAAAGTTGGCATCGGCGGCGATGGCGGCCTGGAACTCTTTAGACGCCTTCAAATACGCGTCTTTGTTGCCTTTGTTGTAGAGATCCAGGCCCCGTTCGAAAGGGTCGAGGGCCGCCTTAGTCCGCCGGCGCGGAATGGAGATTTTGATAGAGATGGTCGATTCCTGGCCCGGATAAACCGTCTCTTCGCGCGGGCCGTCGGGTTCGTAACCCATCCGCACGCCGCGTACGCTGTGAATGCCGGGCTGCAAACCGGGCAACCGCAGTGGCGAGCCTTTGCCGACCACACCCATGCTCTTGCCGTCGACGAACACTTCGACGCCATCCATGTTCGCTTCGATCACCCATGTGCCGAACTTCGGCGGCGGCGCTTCGCCGGGACTCACCCGGCTCGGGAAAAAGGCGAGTAACATGTTCGGATCGAAATTGCCTTTGTCGGAGGTCGGATTTTGCTGGCCCTTGGTCGCCTCGCGCACATTGCGGCGAGTATATTCGGCTAACTCATCGGCGGTGACGATGGAGTCTTTGTTTTCGTCCGCGTATCCTTCCAGGCCGCGCACGATGTAGTAAGTGAAGATGCCGTGCCCGCCGCCCCACTCCTTACTCTCGAACGACCGTTCCCGCGCACGGCTGGCGGTCATCGAAAACATGGAGCGGTTCAGGTCAAGCAGCGACTTATTGACGATTTCGCCCTGTTCGGGTGAAATGGCCCCGGAGTGGCAGGAGTCGGTGAGCAGCACCTTCCACTTGGCCGAGACTTTCGAACCCATGACGCTGCCCAGTTGATCCATGCTGTAGCCGGTGCCGCTGATGTTGCCCGGTTCCAGATCGTACGGCGCCAGAAACGCCTTGCCCGATTTCGGGTCGACAAAGCCGTGACCGGCGAAATACACGAGCACGCGATCATCGGCCTTGGCCGCGCCGGGAAGCCATGTTTCGAGTTCGCGCTTCATGTTCGCCAGCGTCGCCTTGGCGCCGGTTAACTTGCGGACGTTCTCCGCGCGGAAGTTACCGCCCTCTGGACTGATCAAGATACTGTAAATCGCCTCGGCGTCGCGTTCGGCGAATTGCAACTTCGCCGACGGCGGTAGATTCTTGTAATCGCCGACGCCGACGATCAGTGCGTAACTGCGCGGAATCGTTTTCCCGCCCGGTGGTTTGACGGGCGCGGTGATCGGCGGATCGGTCTCAAACTTCAAGTCGCGCTCCTGCTTTTTCTGCTGCGCGAGCGCCAGCGCCACGGTAACTACGAATAAGAAAAGTCGTCGCATCCAGATCTCCTATTTATGCGCGATGCGGAACTGGTAAGTGACCGGTGTCGCTTTCACGTTCGACGGGCCGGCGGGCACGGGGGGCACGGAAACGACCGACTGATCGCCTTTACGGACGAAGAAAAGCTCGCGCGCCTGCATGCCGGGCGGTGTATTCGGTTTCAACCCGGCGCCGGCGTCGACGCATTCGCCGCGCGCGCGCAGGACGGTGTCGTCGCAGCGCGGCGTCATGTTCGCGGGCGCCGATCCAGGTTTCGGCGGCGCGGGCAAGGGTTTGTACGCGACGGGCGGCGCGGCTCCGCCGATACGGACGGGGCTAAGCACCCAATAGACGGTGTCGTAACCCGACGGACCCGTGATGCGGAACGCCCCGGAGTTGCCAGGGATCTCGTATTCGCGGCCCGCTTCGACACGATTATCGCTGCCGGCCTGTTCACTCGGAAACAACGTCGTCTCGGCGCCGGACGTGCCCTGATTCACGACATACAAGAATCCCGCCTGCGACGACTTAAACCGGAACCGTACGCGGTCGCCTTCTTTGAATACGTGGCCGGGGTCGACGACCTTCCACGCACCCGCATCATGGTGTTCGATCGTAATTTCCAAACGCTGTTGCGCCAGAGCGGCAACGCAGAATGCAAAGCTAAGCAACAGGCGACGCATGTTACTTATGCTCCAGCTTCAAATCGACAATCACCTTGCCGTTTGGTCCGGCATTCTTGTTGACGACATAGACCGCGGTCTCGGGCTGCTTCGCCGTTGCGGCGGCAGCGGGTTTGGAATCGTCTACCTTCTCGAAAACCAGATCTCGGGCGACTAATTCGTTGCGAACCTTACCGACGAGCGCGTCGTCGATAGGCCGGATCAGCGCGGAGACCTGCAAGTTCTTCTGCGTCGGCGGCGAGGCCGAAGCAACTTGCTTCTTGCCGGCCGATTTCGCCGGCGCCGGCGTCGGCGTGTTGACGGAGTAGATCAGGTCCTCGAAATTCGCTTCGGGTTTGCGCGAAAGTACGACGAACAACTTCTCTTCGCCTGCCTGATCGTCGAAATAGAACCGTCCGCCATTGGGCACCTCATAGCGGCGGAAGGGTTGGATCAAGTTGTCGCCGCTTGCCACCTCGGTGACAGGGAATAAGACTTTCCAAAGGCCGCTCGATCCACGCGCGATGACGTAAAGATAAGCCTCGTCGTTGGACTCGACGGTGATCTTCAAGCGGTCGCCGGACCGGAACGTTGTCGCCGAGTCGACCTCGCGATACCCTTCGTTGTTCCGGCTAAGCAGCAAGCTGTAGCGAAGGCCTAGCGGCGGCTGTTGACTAACGTAAGCGGCGGGGATGATCTGCGGGATATTGACCGGCGCCGACACCGGCGGCTGCACCTTTGCCACTTCGACGGGCGGCGGCGCGGCTTTCTTTTGTGCGGTGGGACGGGGCGCGGTAGCGGCCGCCTTGGCTTTGATCACGGGAGCCGCAAAGAAGAGCTCTCTCGGTGTAAGGCCTGGCCC
>VFZQ01000085.1 GCA_016871135.1 Acidobacteriota bacterium
TAAGCTGGTCCAGCGCGGCATCAGCGTGCGGTTGGGGTCGAAGGTCACCTTTTCGGCCAAACTCGCCGTCGGCGCGGTTGCCGAAGTTATTGAGATTACCGACTCGGCCGTATCGCTCGATGTCACTTCTTCCAAGACCGCCACCCATATTACCGCCGAGACGTTCAACGCATTGCCCAAAGGCCGCAACTTTCACACGTTGCTTGCGATGGCTCCCGGCGTTCGCATGGAGACCAAGAACGGAAACGCTGGTGTCGGCGGGTTTCAGGTCGACGGCGCAAGCGGGTCTGAAAACGCGTTCCTGATCGACGGCGTCGACGTCTCCGATATTCGCCGCGGTTCGCTGCGGGTGCAGAATTCGATCCCGTTCGAATTCGTGCAAGAAATCCAAATCAAGTCGGCCGGTTTCGAAGCCGAGTACGGCGGCGCGACTGGCGGTGTCATCAATGTCGCCACCAAGCCTGGAACCAACAATTTCCATGGCGTGGCGTTCTACGAATTCGCCAACGACGCAATGAACCCTCGCCCTCGTGGCTTTTGGCAGCGTTCGCCCGCCAATGCCAATCTCGCGGATTTCTTCGCGCAGAAGGAGGACAGCTGGTACGACCGTTATCCGGGATTCACCGTCAGCGGTCCGATTATCAAGAATAATCTTTTCTTCACCGCCGGTTACTCCCCTCAATTGAGCAAGCTCGTTCGCACCCCGCAGTACGCCTCCGGCCCGCGCACTTTCGAGCGCACCGACAAATATCACTATGGCTTCTCGCGACTGGATTACAACCCATTCGCCAAACTCCAAACCTACGGCTCGTGGACCTGGTCTCCATGGAAACAAAACGGCGCCCTTCCGAACGCGGATCCTCGGGTTGCCGCCCCTACCAACAACCTTGCCGTACAGGGCGGCTATCAGCCCTCGCAGACGGTTACGTGGGGAGGCAATTACGCCGTGACGGCACGCTGGCTTGTTTCCGCGCGTTTTGGCTACAAGTATCAGAATGACAAACTCGGCAACTACGGCTTGTCGGGCGCACCGTTCCTGACGTACTCGACCGCGTCGGCCCAGTCCAAGCTCCCGGTTCCGGCGGAGTTCGCGGGAGCAAATGGGTATCGAAACGTCACCTCGACTCTAGCGGTTGTTAAGGACATCACGACCCGCCGCAACATGTACCTCGATTCGAGCTATATCGCGAATCTGGGTGGTCAGCAGCATTTGTTCAAGTTCGGTTACGCCCGCGCCCGTGTCTCGAACGATGTCAGTACGAATTTCACAAATGGCTCCTTCAACATTTTTTGGGGCGACTCGTTTTCACGCGGCAGCATCCGAAGTGAGACCGGCGGTTACGGTTACTACATCTGGAACGATGGCGTTCGCAATCTTGGCGACGTCAACAGCAACAATCAAGGCTTCTACGTGCAGGACTCGTGGAGGGCGCACAAGAACGTCACGCTTAACCTCGGTGTTCGATTCGAGAACGAATTCCTTCCGCCGTACAAGAAGGAAGTCAATGGCCGCAAGGTCGCCAATCCGGTTTCCTTTGATTGGGGCAGCAAGATCGCTCCCCGGATCGGCGGCGCATGGGACGTTCTCGGCGACGGCAAATGGAAGGTGGCCGGATCGTTTGGACTTTTCTACGACGTACTGAAGTACGAGCTCGCGCGTGGCTCGTTCGGCTCCGACTACTGGGTCTCCCACGTCTACAAACTCGACAACCCGAACGTGCTGGCGCTTGGCTTTGCCAACCCCGGCGCGGGAGGGCCGAAGATCACGCAATACGATAACCGCACGCTTCCAATCAACGCCGCCGGCGAAATCGAAGGCATCGACCCGGGCATTAAGCCGTACACGTCGCGTGAATTTTAGGCGTCGGTGTCGCGTGCGATTACCAACCGGACCACGTTCACCGCTCGCTACGTCCGCAAGGACCTGTTGAAGGCAATTGAAGACATCGGTGTGTTGGACAAGGACGAAAACGAACAGTACGTTATCGGCAATCCCGGTTTCGGCCTGACCCGCAAGGACCCGGGTAAGGTTTATGACGGCAAGACGCCGAACGGCACGTTCCTAGTTCCCGAGGCAGTCCGGCAATATGACGCCGTCGAATTCCGTCTCGACGGAAAGTACTTCGACAAGATACTCGGCAACATGAGCTACACATGGAGCCGTTTGTACGGCAACTACTCCGGATCGGCTAATTCGGACGAATCCGGACGCTCCGATCCGGGTGTCAGCCGGGCATTCGATCTGCCCTACTATTACTTCGATGCCTCCGGTAGCCAAAAGAACGTTCTCGGCCCGCTCGGGACCGACCGCCCGCACACACTGAAAGCCTTCCTCAGCTACGACCAGAAGATGGGCAAAGCCGGCACCGGCACCTTTGGCTTGAACCAGATCGCCTGGAGCGGTACGCCGGACTCAACGTCGGTCGTCTACCTG
Organism: Acidobacteriota bacterium; assembly: GCA_016871135.1. Classification (GTDB taxonomy): domain Bacteria; phylum Acidobacteriota; class Terriglobia; order Bryobacterales; family Bryobacteraceae. The sequence goes on from VFZQ01000085.1 coordinate 2,435, forward strand.
TCGGCACCGACCTTTCCTTTCGGCCGCGGCGATATGGGGCGCACTCCGACCCTGACGCAAACCGATCTAAGCTACTTTCACAACTTCAAGATCGGCGAGCGGATGGGGGCCCGCTTTGACGTGAACATCGTGAACCTGTTCAATCAGGCGACCACGATCGCAAGGACCACCCAGTTGAACCGCGCCGGTGCGATCACTATCGACCCGGTCGATTTCTTCAAGGGCTACGATCCGCGGCGCTTCGTCACTCCGACGAGCTCTGTGCCGTACAATCCAATCTACAATCTGCCCGGTGGCAACTACCGGACAGGCGGTACCGGCGCCTACCAGGCTCCGCGCAACATCCGACTTGGACTCCGCTTCACGTTCTAACCCACCCCAACCCCGAAAACCCCGGCCGGATCTATTCCGCGCCGGGGTTTTCATTGATACTCTTTGTAAATGAGAGCGTTCCTCGCACTCGCGAGCCTTGCGCTCGCCGCCGAAGACTACAAATATTTTCTGACCGGTAATCGCGAGAACGTCTCCGTCCGGACCCAGCCCGGTTTCTTTCTCTCCGGCGGCGGGCGCGACGTCGACGACGCTTGGCGCTGGTTTCTCAAGAAGGCGGGCGGCGGCGATATCGTCATCCTTCGCGCTTCCGGCGCCGATGGCTATCATGGGTTCCCACTGCGCCTTGGGGTCCCGGTCGATTCCGTCGAGTCGATCGTCTTCCTTAACCGGGAAGCGTCGAGCAACGCCGAGGTCCTTCGTATCATCAACAACGCCGATGCGCTGTTCTTCGCGGGCGGAGATCAGTGGAACTACGTCCGATTCTGGAAAGGAACGCCGGTCGAGGATGCCATCCACGCGGCCGTTAAACGCGGGATCCCTATTGGCGGAACGAGCGCGGGCCTGGCGATTCTCGGCGAGTTCGGTTTCTCCGCCGAGAAGAACACGGTCACGAGCAAGGAGGCGCTGGCGGATCCGTTTCACGAAAGAGTAACGATCAGCCGCGACTTCCTCCGGCTGCCGCACCTGCACTGCCTGATCACCGACAGCCACTTCACACAGCGCTCCCGCGAGGGACGGCTGCTGGTTTTCATGGCCCGCATCAAACGGGAATCGAAGTGCAAGACGGTGAGAGCGATCGGCATCGACGAGCGCACGGCGGTGCTTCTTGAGGCGGACGGCCAGAGTAGCGTAGCGGGCGAGAATCGAGCTATTTTCTACGACCTATCTCAGACTCCGAAGCGGATCGCGCCGGGCCGGCCCGCCGAGATCGGCGGTCTACACGCTTGCGCTGTCGCGCCGAACGGGACGTTCGACCTGAAGCGCTGGTCCGGCAATTCCGCTTGCCGTGAATCGATCGCGGTGCGGAAGGGTGAAGTCTTGCGCCGCACCACGAATGAGTAGGCGATTGACCGCCGCGTGTCCGGCGTGATCGAATAGCGGGACGTGTCCGAAAGCCAACTCGAACAAACCGTACTGCGCAAGGCCGCCTGGCGGCTGTTGCCGCTGATGTGCGCCTGCTATGTCGCCGCGTTTCTCGACCGTGTCAACGTCGGGTTCGCGAAGCTGTCGATGGCGTCCGATCTGGGGCTTTCGACGACGGCTTACGCTACGGGCGCGGGGATCTTCTTTATCGGCTACTTCTTCTTTGAAGTGCCGTCGAACCTGCTGATGGAGCGTGTCGGCGCGCGCGTGTGGATCGCGCGCATCATGATCACCTGGGGGCTGATTTCGGCCGGCATGATGTTCGTGACGGGCGAGTGGGGCTTCTACGTACTGCGCTTTCTTCTCGGCGCGGCCGAGGCCGGATTCTTTCCGGGCATGATCCTCTACAACACGTATTGGTTCCCGCGGGCGCACAGGGCGCGGACCGTGTCGATCTTCATGACAGCGGCGGTGTTTTCCTTTGTTGTCGGCGGACCGTTGTCGGGCTGGCTGCTCGATCATCCGCAACTCGGCTTGCGCAACTGGCAGTGGCTGTTTCTGGTGGAGGGAATTCCTTCGGTCGTGCTCGGGTTTGTGGTCCTGTTGCTGCTGCCGAACGGCCCGCGCGATGCGAAGTGGTTGAAGCCGGAGGAGAAGGAGTGGCTGACGGGAGTGCTCGACGCCGAGCGCGCGGCGCAGGAGAAGAAGAAACACTTCACGCTTAGAATGGCGCTGTCCGATTGGAAGGTTCTGGTGCTCGGAGCGATCTACTTTCTCAATGTGGTGGGCGGGTATGGGATCGACTTCTTCCTGCCGACACTGCTGCAAACGACGTTTCCGCAATTGACCAAATCGCGACTCGGAATGCTGGCGGCGGTGCCGTATCTGGTGACGATCCCGGTGATGATTCTGCACGGGCGGCATTCGGATCGGACGAAGGAATACCGCTGGCACGTAGCGCTGCCTGCGTGGTGGCTGGGCTTAGGGCTATTGCTGCTGTCGTTCCCGCTGCCGCCGCTGGCCGTGGTGGCGGCGATGGCGATGTGCGTGTCGGGGCGGTGGAGTGTAATCGGGCCGTTCTGGGGGTTGCCGACGGCGTTTCTAACGGGCACCGCGGCGGCGGGCGGAATCGCCATGATCAACTCGATCGGCAATCTCGGGGGGCAGGCAGGGCCGACAATTTTGGCGATGTTTCAATCGGCGGACGGATCGTTTTCGACAGGGCTGCGCGTATTGGCGGGATTGGCGGCGCTGTGCGGGATTGTGACGATTGGGCTGATGCCGGCTACGCCTTCCGAGCGGCGATAGCGGCGGCCATGGCGATGCGGTGGTCCTTGGTCCATGGCGGGCCCGGCGGCTTGGCCGGGCGTGCGTCGGCGAAGTTCCTGGCGTCATACCAACACACGCGCCAGCCGCGCGCTTCGGCGGCGGCGGCGAGGGCTTCGCGATACATCACCCAGTCGGCGTTGTTCCGCGCGTGGTAGTTTGTGATGCGTTCGGCGATGGTCGCGGGGAGCGCCGGGCAACGGCGGAGCGCAATCCCGGAAATCTCGAACTTCGCCGGGAGAGTATCCAGGCAAAGGACCGCGTTGCGTTCCGCCGAGGCGCGCACGCGTTCGACAAGCGCGACCGCTCGGTCGAGGGGAAGGCGCTGCGCTTCGACGTGGTGCGGGATCTTCGGAAGGCCTTCGTCGACGAGTTCGACTCTGCGCCGGTCAAGCAGCGCGCCGCTGGCGTCGACCGTCACCAGAATCGCCCAGCCGCCGCGATCGGAGACACCGACGATTGCCGACACGTTTACTCCTTCGGCCGGCCTTTGCGCACACGTTTCATGAGCTGATTCAGGCGTGCCGGGTCGACGACGGCGTCGAGTTCAAAATGCAAATCCGGAATGTGACGCACCGTCAGCCGCTGCGCCAGTTGGAGGCGCAGAAACGCGCGGGCGTGTTCGAGTGCATTGATGGCCGCTGTCTGTTCCTTTGCCGTCGGGGCCGAGACCATGACGCGGGCCTTGCGGCCGTCGGGCGATACGTGCACGTCGGTGACGGTGACGGGCAGGACGCGCGGGTCTTCCATTTCGTACTCAATGAGCTCGGTGAGCTCCTCTCGCATCGTTTCGGAGATGCGGTTAATGCGGATCTCGTCCATCTGATTCGATACTATTATCGCGCGTTCGGCGCGAGCGAAAAATATTTTGAAACGCTTCGCCGGTGATTGTCACTACCCCAATGCTTAGTACTCCGCGCCGGGACGGTCCACAGGTTTACGGCATACTCCTTGCGGATCGTCCCGGCGGAAGGATCGGAATCCGCCGATTGCGGTTGTAAGCTGGCCAGTACTGAGTGACACTGGGGTATCGTGCAGTTCGTCGCCTTCGACAAAGAGTACGTAGAGAAACTGGCCGCCGGGGAATCGGACACCGAGCGGCATTTTGTCTCGTATTTTGGGGAACTGCTCGGTATCAAACTGCGGCTGCGGGTTGCCAGTTCGCAGTTGGCCGAAGAGATCCGCCAGGAGGTTTTCCTCCGTGTTTTCAGGTTGTTACGGAAGCCGAATGGCATCCGTCAGCCGGAGCGGCTGGGGCCGCTGGTGAACTCGATCTGCGACCATGTTGTGCTGGAATACCGCCGGAGCGGGGGGCGGGAACCCGAGCGCATGGAAGCCGATTTCGATGTGCAGGCCGACGCGCCCGATGTCGAAACCGAACTGCTTGGCGCCGAGTCTTCGATGGCAGTTCGTAATGTTCTTGAAACGCTTCCGCACCGGGAGCAACTATTATTGCGAGCCGTTTATTTTGATGACCAGAAGCGCGACGCCATCTGTGAGCAGCAAGGGGTTGATCGCGAATACCTCCGCGTCCTGCTGCACCGCGCCCGGCTGGAATTCAAAGACCGGTACTTGAAATACGTGAAAACGCAGCCGTGACCAGCGGCGATCGAACACCCAGACAATGACCCGTCCCATGGACCACACCGAAGCTATTTCCGCCAATCGATTGGAGCGCTACATGCTCAACGAATTGGCGGGCGAAGAGCGAGACGCCTTCGAGGAGCATTATTTTACCTGCGCGATCTGCGCACAGGATATTGTCGTCACCGCGCGCTTTATCAACAATGCGCGCAAACCGCTTTTGAAACTGGACACCGAAGCGCCCGCCGAGCGGCCCACTGAAGCGCAACTGCCACTGAAACCCGCCTGGCCGGAGAACAAACAAGGCGAGAATTGGTGGGATCGCTGGCTGGACCTCGCGCCGAAACCGGCGTTGGCGCTGGCCTGCGCGGCGCTGCTGGCCGTTGTGGTTTACAGAGAGCTTCCCGGAGGAGCGCGCGGGGAAGTGATGGGCAGTTATTTCGTCACTTCCACGCGGGCCGTGGATACAGAGCCGCGGAAAATCCGCGTGCAAAAAGAACAAGAGAGAATCGCACTGTTATATAACCGGACCGACCCATCGGTGGCGCGCTATGCGTTCGTGCTGGAATCGACTGGGGGAAGCGCGGTCCTGCAGTTTGAGGGCGACGCACCCCGGGATACCGACGACGTCATTATTTCGCTGCCCGTAAAAGGGATGGCTCCGGGCCGCTATACTTTGCGAGTAAGGGACGCGTCCTCGCGGAATGAGCTGGCCGCGATCCCGTTTGAATTGTTGTACCCATAAGAGAGAGAGACAATGGCAGCTCGCAATAAATACTTCGCGTATTCCGCGTATGGCTCCGCTTTCGGCGGTGTCATCACAAGACCCAGTCCGCTGACGATTCCGACGCAGGCAATGGCCTCGCTTTCCCCGAGCGGCGGCTATGGCACATCGTCGGTCGAGAACTTCGGCATCAACGGCCTGGCCTCCATCCGCAAGGCGACAACGACGGTCCAGGGCGACGGTAAGCAAACCGAAGTCACGGTGACTATCGAAGGCGCCGATCTGGCCGGCGTGATGCAGTTCGGCCGCATCGTCATGCACCTTACCTGCACCGCCGACCCTCAAGGGGCTGAGTCCCACATCTCCCCAACCGGCTCGATCATCGAAGGTTTGCGTGTCAACGGTTCCTCCATCGACCTCGTCAACAAGGCTGATGTCTTTAACACCTGCGCCACCTACTCCGCGCTGGAGCGGGCATACGTCAATGGCGACCTGCGGGGGCTGATTCTTGCGCCCGGTTCGCTCGGGGCTCCGTGCGACGCGAAGGATATGAACGGCTGCCTGACCCGGCAGGGCGACGTGCGGGCGACGCTCTTTCCGCTCGACCAAATCAAGAGCCCGTTCCCGATCGAAAACGGCGGCATCCGAATCAAGGATTTCGGTACGTTGTATTTCGGCCAGATGACTGTATCGAAATACCGCCGCGACTTGACCATGCTGCGCGTTGAACTCGGCTGCGATCGCGAGGGAAGCGGCGGCTACGGCTCGGGCGGCGGCGCCGGCCACGAAGAACCGCCAGCTTAATGCCAATGCAGGATTCCGGCCTACGCCGCCTCGGTGACATTTTTCGAAATTCACCGGGGCGGTTCGCTTTGTTGGGCGTGGTCCTGAGCCTACTAGCCAGTTGCTCTTCCACGTCCCAGAAGGCCGGCGAGCTCTACGAAAAAGCCCGCGCGGCTTACGACGACGAACGTTACGAAGAGGGCCTGGCGCTGATCCCTAGTGACGCCGTGCTCGAAGAGCTGCGCGCCCCTCGGGGATTGCGGGACCGTTTCCTGGTGTTGCATGGGGAGTTGCTGGCTGCCAAGCCCGACTATGACGCAGCGGAAAAGCTGCTCGCTCCTCCGCTCGCACCCGGATTCGACGCGGTGACCGATTGGGTGCGGCGCCGGACACTGGGGTTTCTGCGCTGCCGGAAAGCCAAGACCGCGCAGGAACGGGAAACGGCGCTGGTTGTCTTGGACGGCGCCGCCGCCGACGCCGCCGGAAACCCGTCCGAATTCGGCCAGATTCAGCTTCGTCGCGGCGCGTGCCTCCAGCGTATGAGCCGCTTCGATGAGGCATCGCAGGCGTTCGTGCTCGCTCGGAACGCGGCGCGGACGGTCGGCGATAGCACGATCGAAGCGCGCAGCGAATCGGCGCTGGGCAATCTGAATGGCGCTCTCGACCGCTACGACAACGCGGTGGTGCACATTACGGCCGCGATTCAACTCGCCGAGAAGTCGGCGGCGCCCGCGGCCCGGCACATCGCGCGCCGCGCCGTCGACAATCTCGGCTGGCAACTTTACGCCGTCGGCGATTACGAGCGCGCACTTGAAACGCTGAGCAAGTTTCAAGCGGCCAACGATCGCGAACGAATGACAAACCGGCAGAATCTCGCCGAGACGCTTATCGCGCTCGGCGAGTACGACAAAGCCGCGCCACACTTTGAGGAGGCGCTGAAAGCCTCGCGGCGCGTGGGCGATCGAAGCTACGAACTGTTGATTTTGCAAGGTCTTGCCGCGATGGCCGCGGAGCGCCGCAACTGGTTCGAAGCCGCGCGGTGGAATGGGGAGGCCGAGCGCGTGATTGGGGAACTCTCGCAGTCGGACGCCTCTTTACGGACGCAGTTGTTGAAAGCCCGCATCCTAAACGGACAGGGCCAATCCGCCGAAGCCGAGCCTTTGTTGCGGAAAATTCTCGCCGATTCGCCGGCGTCGCCGAGCATCCGTTGGCCCGCGCATCTGGTGCTGAGCCAGGTGCATGGCGCGCGCGGGCGAACGGCGCTCGCCGAGGCGGAATTATACAAGGCAATTGAAGTTGTCGAGGGCGCGCAGACGGGGCTTTCGAACAGCGAGGACCGGATCGCGTTTCTGTCAGGGCGGATGCAGGTCTATCGCGAGGCGATTCAACTTCTACTCAATCAGCGCAAGGAGATCGAAGCGCTGCGCGTGGCCGAACGCAGCCGCGCGCGGGCGCTGAATGGCAAGAAGGGCGTGTGGCGCGCGAGAGCGAATGGCGCGGTGTTGTTTTATTGGCTCGACGAACCGGCGTCGCATCTTTGGGTGATTCCGCCGTCCGGCGCGCCGCGCTACATCCGTATCGCCGGCGAGCGAGAGATTCAAGAGGCCGTGCAGCGGCACACGCAGTTTATTTTGCGCGCGCGCGATCCTCTCACCGATAACAGCCGCGACGCGCGGCAACCGTACGAGATGCTGGTCGCGCCCGCGGGTGTGAAAAGCGACGTGTTCATCGTGCCCGACGGCGTGCTGCATCAACTGAATTGGGAGACGCTGATTGCGCCCGGCCCGGATCACTACTGGATCGAAGACGCGACCATCTCAGTGATTCCGAGCGTGACGACGGCGTCGGTTCCGCGTGTGCGAACGAGCGACCGGATGCTTGTGGTCGGCGACGCCGCGGCGGCTGGCGACGGCTTCGGGCGGCTGAAGTTCGCCGGCGACGAGATCACGCGCATCGCGAGTCTGTTCCCGAACGGAAAGACGCTGCGCGACGCCGGTGCGACGCCGCGCAGCGCCGCCGAAGCGATGAAGGAAGAGTTCGGCTACATTCACTTCGCGGCGCACGCGAGCGCGAACCGGTTGCGGCCGTTGGAGTCGGCGGTCATTCTTTCGAACGATTCGCTGAGCTACAAGCTCTACGCGCGCGATGTGGTGACGCTGCCCGTGAAGGCCCGGCTGGTGACGCTATCGGCGTGTCAGGCGGCGGGCGCGCGGTCGTTCAAGGGAGAAGGGCTGATCGGCTTCGCGTGGGCGTTTTTGGGCGCGGGCGCGGAGAATGTGGTGGCGACATTGTGGGAGGTCGACGACGCGTCGACGCCGCAACTGATGGAGCAGATGTACCGGCAACTGCGACTGGGCCGCGCGCCGGCGGTGGCGTTGCGTGAGGCGAAGTTGGCGATGCTGCGGTCGGGTACGGCGTTGCGCAAGCCGTTTTTTTGGGGCGCGTTTTTGCATTTTCAGCCGTAGCGGCTCAGAACGTCAATTTCAAACCAAGCTGCATGGTCCGCGCGGCGCGGGCGATCGAGATCACGCCGAACCCTGGCGCGCCCAGCGCTCGCGAGGGCTCCTCGAAGTTCGCGCGGTTGAACACGTTGAACGACTCCGCGCGGAACTGCAGGTTTACGCTTTCGCCCAGCGACGTGTTCTTGAGCAGCGACATATCCCAGTTCGCGACGCCGGGGCCGGTCAACAGCGCGCGGCTTGAATTGCCGAACGTCAGCGCGGGCGGTGCGGCCACGGCGGTCGTGTCGAACCAACGCGCGACGGTGCGCTCGCCCTTGGGCAACTCCGGGTTGCGCAGAACGTTGACGCGCAGCGGTCCCGAGAAGGCATTCGTGTTGTTGTTCTGCACCGTCAGCCCGACCGGGCTTCCGGCCTGCAGCGTCACGATCGCGCCGATATTCCAGCCGCCGAAAATCGTGGCTGACTTGCCTTGATTCCAGAACGGCCGGCCTTTGCCGAACGGCAGTTCGTACACCGAACTCCACACGAATCGATGCCGCACGTCGTTGCCCGCCAGCGACCGCTCCGCGCGCCTATCGTAGATGTTCTGCGGTCCACCGGTGAGCGCACCGTTCTCCTGCGCGGCGGGCACGTCGTCGATGAACTTCGCCCACGTGTAGTTGGCCAGGAAATTCAAACCGTTCGCGAAGCGCTTTTCGGTCTTCAGGTTCATCGAGTGATAGTTCGAGTTGCCCCACATCGGCGTCACCAGCGTGACGTTGCCGAATTGCGGAAACGGCCGCAGAATTTGCGCGTTGCCCGCGGCCATGCGTTCGGGCCGCACCTGATTGATGTTCGCGTCGGGCGCGTTGAGCTTGTGGCCCGCGTTGCCGAGGTAAGCGGCCTCGATCAACATGCGCCCGCGCAGTTCCTGCTGAATCGAAAAG
>VFZQ01000086.1 GCA_016871135.1 Acidobacteriota bacterium
CTGAACTGTCACGGTTCGACGTACAACATCATGAAGACTCTTGGCGAAGGCGACATCACCAAGGGCTTCGAGAAGATGAACTCGATGCCGTACGCGGAAGTGAGCAAAATGGCCGCGCATCCGGTGGCGTGCGTCGATTGCCACGAACCGAACACGATGAAGCTGCGGATCACGCGGCCTGCGTTTATCGAGGGCGTGCGGAACTGGAAGGCGTCTCAGGGCGTCGCTAACTACGACGTCAATACGATGGCCAGCGCGCAGGAGATGCGCAGTTTCGTTTGCGGCCAGTGCCACGTCGAGTACTACTTCAAGGGTCCGGAGAAGCGGTTGACGTTCCCCTGGCACAAAGGCCTGAAGGCCGAAAACATGTACGACTACTACACCGAAGTGGGTCATAAAGACTTCACGCACGCATAGACCGGCGCGCCGGTTTTGAAGGCGCAGCATCCGGAGTTCGAGATCTACAACCAGGGCATTCACGCGCGGTCCAACGTATCCTGCGCCGACTGCCACATGCCCTATGCGCGCACCGGCGCGATGAAGATCTCGGATCATCACGTGCGCAGCCCGTTGCTGAACATCAATCGTTCCTGCCAGAGTTGCCATGCATTTTCCGAGCAGGAGATGAAGGACCGCGTCGAGCAGATTCAGACTCGTTTCACTGAATCGCGCGACACCGCGATGAATGCGCTAATGGAACTGATCGAAGACATCAAGAAGGCGAAGGCGGCGGGTGCGAAGGACGCCGACCTGAAAGCCGCATGGGAAGCGCAACGCAGAGGCCAGTTCTTTATCGACTTGGTTGAGGCCGAGAACTCGGTCGGCTTCCATGCGCCGGGTGAGGAGTTGCGGATATTGAATCAGGCGATCGATGCGATTCGCAAAGGACAGCTCGCTATTCCAGCTCGCACGTCTCGTTAGCGAGCAGTTCGTGCCGGTGGCGGGCGATCCAGCCATAAACCAGATTACCGATCGGGTTCGACAGCGGCGTGAGAAATAGTAGCAGCAGCGTTACGACGATGCGCCGCGACGTCGCGTTCGGGCACTGCGCGAAGGCCGCGAGGGATGTCATCCAAAACAGCGGCAGATGCAGAATCATGCGGCGAACGGCCGAGTAGCCATTTAGCAGCCAGCCGTCGCCGGCGGCGTAGAGCGCTTGCTTTAGCTGCTGGCGAGTGAGGTTGTAGCGATCCCCGATTCCGGATTGCAGCTTGTGCCATTCCAAGATCGGTTCGTGATCCAACTTTTCGATGACTTGTTTCGTCCGCTTGCAGAAGCCGCAACTGCCATCCCAGATCACAACGATCGCTTGCGCGGGCCAACGAACGAAGGCGAACAACGACGACTGCATCGCCATGAAGAAGAGGTTGAAGGGATCGCCGGTGAACAAGAGAAGTGCGCATTGGAACAGGCCGCCGATCCAGATCACTCCCGCGTGCCAACGCGGCAGGAAACAGAGGACGGCCAGAGTGAGTTCGGCCACGATCGACGTCCAACAGAAGAACTTGCCCGCGACAAGTGCTGGAAGACTTTGACTCAACGCGATGTAAAACGGGTTTTGCAATCGTGCCGTCGCCCAGTGCTCGAAGAACTGGCCCGATTGCCAATCCGGGTCGAGCACCTTGTTCAAGCCCGCACCGAAATAGACGAGGCCGAACTGCCATTGCAGCAATCGCGGCGGGCCCGACTCACGTTCGAGAGAAGCGAGCAGCAACATTAGGCCGGTGAAGGTCTTGTTATTGCCGTAGTAAGTTCGCGCGCTCAGGACCGCCAACAGCAAGGACGCGCCTGCAACGGCCGCGAACAGCCTCGTGTGGCGCGTGAAAAGGACGCCGAGCGATCCACCAACGAGCATCACGCGCAGCACGTCGGCGTTCATGATTTCGAGCGCGTCGATGAACGGAAGATACGGCGTTTGAATCTGCCTCTGATGATTCGAAACAAGCAGGGCGATGGCGAGCAATCGGCACAGCAGAACGATTTGCGGCCGCAATCCGCAGCCGGACAATCGCAATGGATTCGCGATCATTAGGGATAGTTCCACACCTGCTCCTGGCCGCCGTTGACGGAGTAGACGACGGTCACGCGGCTGCGGCCGGCGGGCTCGAGTTTGCGCTCCGCGCGGCGAATGATATCGAAGATGTGATTGGCGCTGCGATTGTCGACGCCTTCAAACGGCCTTCGATAGCGGCGCTGGATTTGAAACTCGGTGAGGCCTTCACCGCCGATGGTGACGCCGATCTCGTATTGCGTTTGCTGATCGAACGGCGCCCAGCAGAAGTATCGATCCTCGGCGAAGCGCGCGCGGACAATCGCGACAGCTTGCAGCGCCAGCAGCGCTAATCCTATGGCGTATCGCCATTTCATAATTTCAATTATTCCCCAGCGGCAGAGTGAACGTCTTGGCGGGCAACATGTCGGGACCGAGGAAGAAGAGATATTCGATCGTGGCGGGGCCGCAGGGAAAATCGCTTGGCGTATTCGCAAGATAGACGCAAAGCGGCTGAATCGATCTCAGGTCGGCGGCTTTGGTTCCGGGCGGCAACTCGATGGTTGATCGCACCCAGCCATCGCGGTTGATCGCGTCTTTGGTCCGGCCTTTGTGGGAATAGAAGTACTGGCCGTTGGCGTGTTTCACGGCGAAGGCGATGGCGGCTTTTCCGGGCCTGACGTTGGACTCGATGTAGAGATAGTTCCGCGGGTCGGAGATCGTTTCGCCGCGCTCTTCACCGTAGGCGCGGAGCTTGTTTTCGCGAACGAGTTCGGCGGTCATGATCTTCCAGGTTTGCGGGTTGGCGTCCATGACGGTTTCGCGGGAAGCGCTGGAGAGATCGACAAAAACGGGCGCCGGTTGATACCGAACTTTGCTGGGGCCTTCGCCGGCGACCATGTTGTTTTCAGTGACTGGAATCAGAAGCGGGTGGTTGCCTTCGAAGGGGCCGGTGAATTCGATTTCCTTGTGCTCGCGGCTTTGGATAAGCGCCTTTTTTCGCGACCCATCGGCGTTCAACCAGACGCGGTAGACCATTTCGATGTCGGTCGTCCGGCCCCAGCGGGCCATGAGCGAACGGGTTGAGGTGCCGCCGTCTTCGTTGGAGAAGATCACCGTGTATTGGAGTGCGTTGTCGGGGAGCGTCTCGCAGTAGGTCATCAGCGGAATGTCGGAAAACTTACCGATGGCGGAGCGGCGTTCGAAGAGGATCGGCGCGTGGGTCGAGAAGGTTTCCGGAATTGCGGCGCGAAACGAGCGAAGAGTGGCGCCGTTGACTACTAGTTCGTGCCGGCCTGATGGCAACGCGGTGGCGAAGACTTTGTAGTGGTGCGGCGTCGCGCCGGCGTAGACCATGATTTGCTGGTTCACTTTGCCGTCGATGATGACGTCGGCGAGGGCGGATTCGCTGCCGGATTTCGTCCAATCCTTGCCGGGGGCTTCGAGTTCTAGGTCGAGGACGGCGTCACCGGCGCGGGCGAGGTCAAAGGTCGCGGCAGGAGCGATTGCGGCGGCAAGAAGCAGGAACAACTTTGAAAGGAAATGTATTAAACGTTTCGTGGGCACGGGTTTCTCGAAGACCTCGTCGAGGTTAAGGTTGAGAGCAGCGAGGTCTCTCGACCAACCGGTGACGGCGATGCGTTTCATTCTAGGCCAGCACTCTTCCAGGGTTCTCACCAACGCTACACCATCTCCCAGGGCCGGTATGCGCAGGTCGACGATGGCCGCCTGCGCGCCTTCGGCGAGGGCGAGCGCTTCGGCGGCCGTCGCCGCACGGCGCACCTCGTACCCTGCGGCTTCGAGCGTCATCGCGCGCAGTTCGAGTTGATCGGGGTCGTCTTCGACGAGGAGAATTACGGCCATTATTCAAACTGGATCTGCGCGATCACCAATTGGGGCATCGCCTGGTTCCAACTGTTTGGGATGTTGTCGAAGGGCATTCGATAGGGCTTGGTCTCGCCCGGCGCGAGGCCGCCGGCTTTGGTTCGTACGATGGCGACGCGCTCGCGCAGTACAACCTGGCCGTAGGGATCGTAAAAGATGCAGCTCAATTCGACGAGCTTCAATTTGCGCGGGCCGTTATTGGTGATCTTGCCGACGACTTCGATCAAGGCTTTGGCCATGGCGCTGTCGGTAGCTTTTAGCTCCGTCTCGCTCAACTTCAAGTTGCGGACATACGTCTTGGCTTCGTCTGTGACGGCGGGCGGTGCGTCGGCCGTTCTTGGCTGCTGCGCATACCAATAAGCGCCGCCGCCGCAGACGGCGACGATACCGAGGCCGACGGAGAGTCCGATTGGGAAAGGCTTGCGTTCTGTCATTTTCCGCTGATGGTCATGTTGGCGATGGCGATAGTCGGGGCGCAGGTGGAGCCGCGGAACTCGAGGTCGCTGCCGATGTGAACGATATCACACAGCATTTCGCCGAGGTTTCCCGCGATGGTGATCTCCGCAACAGGATAACTGAGCTTGCCATCTTCGATCCACAGCCCGGCGGCGCCTCGGGAGTAATCGCCAGTGACAACGTTGACGCCAAAGCCGATCAACTCGGTGACATAGAGGCCTGTGCCGACGGCGGCGAAGATCTCCTCGGGTGTCTTCGAACCCGCTTCCAAATACAGCGTTCCGTGACCGACGCCGGGGGCTCCGGTGAGTCCACGTGCGGCGCATCCGGTGGTTTTGAGGCCGAGTTTGCGGGCGGTGTAGGTGTTGAGGAGATAATTTTTCAACACACCGCCTTCAATGACGGGAGTGCGGCGCGTGGGAACACCTTCGTCGTCGAAGGGCGACGTCCCGAACCAGCCGGGTACGGTAGCGTCGTCGATGACGGTGACGTTCGGCGCGGCGATTTGTTCGTCGATCTTGTCGAGGAGAAACGACGACTTGCGATAGATCGAGTCTCCGCTAACGGCTTCGAATATGTGCCCCAGTATCGATTTCGCGACGCGCGGCTCAAAAACAATTGTTGCCTTTTGTGTTTCGATCTTTCGAGCGCCGAGGCGGCGAACGGCGCGTTCGGCGGCGATTCGGCCGACATCTTCTGGCGACTCCATTCCGGCCCAGGAGCGCGACGTGGTGTGCCAGTAGTCGCGTTCCATGGCGTCGCCCTGTTTGGCCACGGGCGTGACGCTGAGCGAGGCGTTGGTGGAAGTATAGGCGCCGGAGAAACCGAGCGAATTAGCGAAGACGCGCGTGCCGGTGTAGGTCTCGCAGCCGGCGCCTTCGGAGTTTGCGATCCGTTCGTCGGCTTTGAGGGCGGCGCCTTCAGCGCGTTTGGCGGCGTCGATGCGGGCAGCGGCTTCGACATTTGCGACGTCGTCCGCCGCTAGTTGCAGGTCGCCATCAATTTGGCCGAGTTCTTCCTTTTCGGGCAGGCCGGCAAATGGGTCTTCTTCGGTGATTTCGGCGATGGCAAGCGCGGCGTCAGCCATGCGGGCGAGGCCGTCTTCACTCAGATCGGATGTGTAGGAAGAGCCTTGTTTCCGGCCCTTCAGCACCCGCAGGCCGGCGCCTCGCGAGCCGGCCTCCTTGATGGTTTCAACTTCGCCGAGGCGGACGGTGGCCGAGAACTCTTCGCCTTCGGCGATAGTGCATTCGGCGGCGGTGGCGCCTTTCCGCATAGCGATCGCGATGGCGGTTTGGGAGGCTTCTAGGAGTGTCATCGCGTGCCTCCGACGGTCATCTTGTCGACCTTGATTGTAGGGATGCCGACGCCAACAGGTACGCTTTGGCCTTCCTTGCCGCAGACCCCGATGCCTTGATCTAGCTTCAAATCGTTGCCCACCATCGATACATATTTGAGCGCTTCCGGGCCGTTGCCGATTAGCGTTGCGCCGCGCACCGGCGTCGTCAATTTGCCGTCCTCGATAAGGAACGATTCCGATGCGGAGAACACGAAGTTGCCGCTGGTGATGTCGACCTGGCCGCCGCCGAAGTTAGCGCAGTAGAGGCCGTTTCTCACGGACTTCAAGATCTCTTCTGGATCGCTCTCGCCGGCGAGCATGAACGTGTTCGTCATGCGCGGCATAGGGTAGTGCTGATAACTTTCGCGGCGGCCGCTGCCGGTGGACTTTGCGTTTGTCAGGCGCGCGGAGAGTTTGTCGGTAAGGTAGCCGCGAAGCACGCCTTTTTCGATAAGTACATTTTGCTTGGTCGGTTCGCCTTCGTCATCGACGTTGAGCGAACCGCGGCGGCTGGCGATGGTCCCGTCGTCAACCACGGTGCAGAGCTCGCTGGCGACTTTCTGGCCGACGCGGCCGGAGAAGGCCGAGACGCCTTTGCGATTGAAGTCGGCTTCGAGGCCGTGGCCGACCGCTTCGTGGAGCAAGATGCCGGGCCAGCCAGGACCGAATACGACGGTCATTTCGCCGGTGGGAGCGTCGATGGCGTGGAGTTGCACGATGGCTTGGCGCGCGGCGTCGGTGGCGAATTTTTCGGGCGAATGATCGCCGGTGAAGAAGTCGAGACCGATGCGGCCTCCACCGCCGGCATAGCCGCGTTGGGGTACGCCGCCGACTTCGCGGGCGAGGACGGAAACGTTCATTCGCGCCATGGGCTGGCGATCGATGGAGAGCTTTCCGTCGCTCGATGCGACCAGGACGTGGCGAACGGTGTCGGCGTAGACGGCCTGGACTTGGAAGACGCGGGGGTCGTGAGCGCGCGCTGCTGCGTCGGCGCGTTTAACGAGTTGGGCGCGATCGGCGAGCGGCGTGTCCCCCGCGAGCGTGGCGACGTTGTACAGGTCGTGCTTTTCGACGCTCGTCAGACCGGCGGTGAGTTGCGTGGCCGGGCCGTTGGCGATGCAGGCGGCAGTGCGTGCGGCTTTTCGAATCTTGTCGGGGCTCAGATCGTCGCTGTAGGCGTAGCCGGTGCGTTCGCCGGAAAGCACGCGGATCCCAACGCCGAGGGTGACGCCTTGGGTAGCGGATTTGATGATGGACTCGTCGAGGCTTATCGACGCGGTGGCGAGGTATTCGAAGTAGAGGTCGGCGTAGTCACCGCCTTTGGAGAGGGCTTCGGCGAGGTAGCTTTCGAGGTCGCGCTCGGTGAGAGCGAACTTCTGGCCGAAGAGGCTGGAGGAGAGGGGCACAGTTTTATTGTACGGGGGCGGGGCGGGCTACGGCCCGCGGATCAATGGGTTCTCCGAGTAGAGTTATGCGATCGGCCGAAGCACCAGCCGCCCGTAGGCGATCAATGCCATCACCAGTCCGAGCACAACGCTCATGATGATCGATCCCGTTTCGTTGTACTTAATATGCACCCAGACGAAGACCAAGCTCTCGGTAGCCAGCAGCGCGGCGGCGACTACAGTGAGCGACAGACGCCAGTTGAAAACCGACGGCGCTATGAGCCCAACCACGCACAAGAGTTCGAGGATGCCGAGAGCCATCCAGCCCTCGCGGGGCAGCGCGCCGAATGACGGGACCTCGTCCTTGATCTTGTCGAACATGAAAACCTTCATAACGCCCGAGGCGCCATACATCAATGCCGCGGCAGACTGTAGGACCCACAACAGTATGTTCATGGTGAGATCGAGTATATGCCAAAAAAGCCGCACGGAAAATGAAACCGGCTTGACGGTCGCGATGCCGGACCACAACCGGGCCGTTCTCGCCGCGACTGTT
Source organism: Acidobacteriota bacterium (assembly GCA_016871135.1). Classification (GTDB taxonomy): domain Bacteria; phylum Acidobacteriota; class Terriglobia; order Bryobacterales; family Bryobacteraceae. Next base: position 7,611 of record VFZQ01000086.1, read on the forward strand.
GAGGCCTTGAAGTGCGCGTCAAGCGTCGTCGCGATTGTGCTGGGCGGGGCGTGCGGCGCCACGCTTACGATCGGCAGCCGCCGTTTGGATTTCGGAGTGTCGTCTGTTTAGGCGAGACGCACTAATGCGTGCCAATGCGCGATCCCGGCAACACGGAAGGCCACGATCGTAACCGATGGATCTTGGGGTGCGGAGTTCAGCATATGGGCCTGCGAGAGCTACGTCGCCACCGGGGATATCTTCAATGTCGCGGGTTGCATCACACGCGCGGCGCAGTAACTGATCCATGCGCTATTCGCGCTGAGCGAAGAGTACCTTCTGAGCGATAAACATGCAATGGGAATTCGGGCCGGATTGGCACGGATTCCGCGGGAAGTTGTGCCGCGGCTGCTCGATGCGCTGGCAAGGCACTCGCTGGATGAGCTACGACGGCTCTGGGCGGAGTCGGTGGCGTTGACAGCCGGCGCATACGTGCCACGATCCGGCCTGACCGCGGCGAAGGTTGAATCATCTCGCCCGTAGCTCGACTAACATCGCGCAAAACAGTTCGCCCTGCTCGATGGCGTCGTCAAGCGCGGTGTGGGTGTGTTCGGCCGATTTCGAAAACCAGCGCTTGGGCATATTGCGCTTGACCGCCTCTCGATACGGCGCGTTGAGAAGCGCCATGGCGAGGGTCTTCATGTCGAGAGCCGAATGGGAGAAAGGGTTTTTGCCAGTGAATCGGATGAGATACCAGTAGACAAACGTGAAATCGAAACCGGCCGGGTAGGCGACGAATACCGGACTGCCGCCGAGTTGCGCGATCCACCGGGCGTATGCCGGCATTGCGTTTTCAGGGGGCTGCAGATTCTCGCGGCTGGCGGCCCAGGCTTCAGGCTGCGTCGCCCACCAGGCCATCGTCTCCGGGTGGCCTTGCGCGCCCGGAAGCGTTTCGAGATTGGCGGTAAACGTCGACAGCAATTTCCCTTCGACCGAGTAGGCGGCCGAGCCTAGGCTCAGCATCGAGTGCGGCCCGGGAATCGGGCCGTCGGTTTCGACGTCGGTGGAGACGTAGATCTCGTGATATCGTAGCGACACGGCGTCCTTCGATCATATCGGGCCCCGGCACGATAAAGTTGTTGGCGCAATCAACCGAATGAAGATTGTGACCGTGCGTCCGCACAGTAACGAACGGCCGCCGGAGATCATCGCCGGCCTGCTTCCGTGGGCAGCGTTGCTGGCCGGAGTGTCTGGGTTGGCAGGATGGCACCTGACTAGCGGGGCATGGCCGGACTATAAAGCCATAGCCTACAGCAGCGGCGTCATCCTGTTATTAGGGGCGGCGGCAATGCTTGGTCCGGCGTGGACTCGACGAATTCTGGGCTGGCTGGTCGTGCTGTGTACCATCCCTTCGATTGCGCGGAGTTCAGGTATTTCGGACCTGCTGCCGGCCGGCGTCCTGATGTCGTTCAAGGCCGCGCTTGCATCGGCGGCACTAGGTATCGCGATCCTGTGTCATTCCTATGGCAGGAACCCATCGGCGGCGCTATTCGGCGCGGGCGCGGGGGCTTATGCGTTATTTCATACACTGGCGCACGGTGTAACCAGCCTCGGGTTTGGCCAATGGCGGCCCGGCATCGCGCTCCCGGCAAGCCTGGGACTGCTCGCGTTAGGCGCGGCAATCACTTTGCGAACGAGAACTCAGATTGTGCAACGGGCGCCTTTGGCCGCAGGACTGGTTCTGTCCGTTCTTAGCTTCGGGTTGTGGCAGAATCTGCGCAGCGAGGAGAATCTGCGCGTTTCACGGCTCAGCGGGCTTGGCTCCGATGTTTCGCGGACCGCAATGCCAGAGGTGACGTTTGGCTTCGGACTGCTTTCCAGCGCACTGACCGCGATTGCGCTGGAAATGGCACGGCGAGCGCGAGCGCGGGAGTTCGAAGCGCGGCGCGCCGACGAATTGAAGGCGAATTTTCTGGCGAACATGAGTCACGAGATCCGGACGCCGATGAATGGCGTGCTCGGGATGACCGAACTATTGCTGGCAACTCCCCTAACCGCCAGTCAGCGCGACTACCTTGAAACGGTCCAGCATTCCGCCGATATGCTACTGGCGATTCTCAACGACATCCTGGACTTCTCGAAGATCGAAGCGGGCAAACTGGTGATCGAGGCGATCCCATTCGATGCTCGTCGAGAGTTGCTGGGCGCTCTGGCGTTGATCCGACCGCGGATTGAACAAAAGGGACTTCGCCTGATCGTAGAAACGGACGAACTTACCGGGTGGGTCGAGGGCGATCCGGTGCGACTGCGACAGATCCTCCTCAACCTGGTTGGCAACGCTCTGAAATTCACCGAATGCGGCGAGATCCGGGTGCGGGGGCAAGCCGAACCTTCAAGCGATGGACGTGTGCGATTGCGATTCTCGGTAAGCGACACAGGGATAGGCATTTCCGAAGAGACACAGGCGACGTTGTTCCGTAGCTTTTCGCAGGCGGATGGGTCGACAACCCGGCGTTATGGCGGAACGGGACTGGGACTGGCGATCTCGCGCGAACTGGCGCGATTGATGGGTGGCGATCTGACGGTCAGGAGCCGGCAGGGCACGGGAAGTACGTTTTCGTTCGAAATCGAAGCCGGAGTGGCGGAGGAACCACGCGCAACGAACGCTCAACTCCCGGCGGAAGCGACGGCGAAGGGCCGGGTTTTGCTGGCGGAGGACAATCAGGTCAATCGGAGGATTGCCCAAGCGTTTTTGGAGAAGGTCGGGTTCTCAGTGGACACGGTGGCCAATGGGCGAGAAGCGGTCGCCGCGGCGGCGACCGGGCTCTACGCATTGGCTCTGATGGATGTGCAGATGCCGGAGATGGACGGGCTGTCGGCAACGGAGGAGATCCGCCGCTTAGAGAATGCTCTGGGGCGGCCAAGGCTGCCGATCGTGGCAATAACCGCTAACGCGATGAATGGCGACCGGGAACGATGCCTGGCGGCCGGTATGGACGACTACTTGTCGAAGCCGGTTAACGAAGAAAAAATACAAGAAAAGGTTCGACAGTGGGCGGTAAAGTCCGTGGCGGCTGGAGATTAGGACTCCATCGCGTTGACGCGCGAAGCGATGAGCATTTGAAATTCGAGCGGGTCGATGTTGAGGCGAGTACGCTGCGTCTCGGGCAACAGACTTAGGAATTCGTAGATCGGTTGATCGGTTACAAAGGGGTTTTCGATAACGGCGAAACAAAGGCTGTCGGCGATGCGGCAACTGTGCTGGGTCAGGCCAGTGAGTTCGAACGGGCGGCCGGCGTCGGAGGTATGGTGATTTCGAATGGCGTTCTGGAGGCTGCCTGGCAGCCCCCACAATTTGGCGAGCCATGCGCCGGCCGAGGCGTGGTCAATCTTGAATGCCTCGCGTTCGGCGTCTTCCAACATTACGCCGGAAGAGGCCGCGTGGTCGAGAACTTGCAGGTACTTGGATGAGTCGAAGGCGATTAAGGCGAGCCTTCCGATGTCGTGAAGAAGGCCGGCGGTGTAGGCGTCGGCGGTATCAACGCGCGCCCAACTGGCGAGTTCGTCGGCGACAACGGCCGTGGCCAAATTGTGGCGCCAGCAGCGCTTGAGCGCGGGGATTTGTAGCACATTTCCCATGTAGTTGCGTAGTGCAATGGTGCAGACGATTCCCTTCACCTTTTCGCAACCGAGCACGGCGAGTGCCTGCAGCAACGACTTGATTTCGGTGCGCGAGGCGAACATCGCGGAGTTGGCGATTCGCAGAGTCTCGATGGTCAGTACGCCGTCGGAGGCAATGAGATCGCTCACCTGTTTGAGGCTGATATTCGGGTTGCCCATCATGCCCAGCAACTTCGCGGAAGCCGTCGGCAGGGCGGGAAGGCGCTTAAGCAGTTCCGCCGCGCCTTGGGTTTCGACTGTCTCCGGAGGTGCGGCCAAGGTTACCACTTCAAATTTGCATATCGGCGGTCAGGTGCGCTTCTCTAGTGAAATGGTTCCATTTCACGAGAAT
>VFZQ01000087.1 GCA_016871135.1 Acidobacteriota bacterium
TTCTAACGCGTCCCGTTTCGGTGTCGACTTCCACTTCGGCCATCTGCACACCGGACGCGCCAAGCGTGTTCAGACCTTCGCGAGGCGCCTGCGCCGGAACGTTTTCGCCCATCTCTTCGATCGACTGCGGACCCATCTTCTGGGCCGCCTGTTTCCAACTCATCGCCTTGTTCGGATTGCCCTTCACCTGAATGCGGCTATCGACCGCTTCCAGTTGATCGGCCGGAACGCCGAGCGACGGCGCGACCTTCTCGAACAACTTCTCTAAAGCGTTGACGGCAGCCTTGCGCGTCGAACTCGACACACCGCCGATTGTCGTCGAACCACCCGACGGTCCCGATGCCGGATACGAGTTGGTCCCAATCTTCACGCGGATCGCACTCATCGGCAGGCCCAGCGTCTCCGCCGCAACCATCGTGATACAAGTGCGCGTTCCGGTGCCGATATCCTGCGAACCGAGTTCGACTTCCACCGACCCGTCCGGATGCAGAACGATCTTGCACTTCGACGCGTGGCCCGCGCCGCCCCAGGTGGCGACTCCAATACCGACACCCCGTCGAATTGTTCCCGTGCCTTCGCCCGGCGCGTGATACTTCGCTTTCCAGTCGATCAGCTTCGCGGCTTTTTCAAGCTGCGACTTGTAGGTCGCTTCACGCAGCGTGAGGTTGGCGTTCTTCAGGAACACGTCGAGCGGATCCATGTTCAACTTCGCCGCCAGATCAGTGAGCGCTGAGGTCGTAAGGAACGACGCTTGCGGATGGTTCGGAGCGCGCCAGGCACGTTGCGGACCGGCATTCAGCGATACGGCCGCGTGATTCATGCGGCGGTTCGGAATGTTGGCAAAGACGTAAGGAATCGGCGCCATGCCGCCACCAGCGAATCCGCCGGTCGACCACGAGTCCGATTGCCACGCCGTAATCGTGCCGTCCTTCTTCGCGCCAACCTTCACCTTCATGAAGTGCGAAGGACGAACGCCGGCGATCGTCAATTCGGTCGCCCGGTCCAGGAACACTTTCACCGGCCGGCCGCCGGTGTCTTTCGACAACCGCGCGCCTTCCGCGCCCCAGGAATCGGCCGGAAACTTCGAACCGAATCCGCCGCCCATGTAATCGCAGGTGACCTTGATCTTCGCGGCGTCGAAGCTCAACGCCTGCGCGAGTTGGTTGCCGACGGTCGAAACCGCCTGCGTCGACGGCCAGTAGTTGATCGCGTCGCCTTTCCATTCGCTGACCTGGCCATGCGGCTCCAAACAGCAGTGCGTGATCACCGGAATTCCGTACTCGCTCTGCAACACGACATCGGCGTCTTTGAGCGCCTGATCCGGATCACCCGTGATCTGTTCGCCGGCCGCTTTCGCGCGAGTACCAGCCTTCGCCAGATTCTCTTCGCGCACCATGTGCGGCAACACTTCGTAGTCGACCTTGATCGCCCGGACCGCGTCGCGCGCCTGTTCTTCCGTGTTGGCGGCGACGATCGCGATTTCCGCATTCGCCCACTGCACCTCCGCGCCCGCGTTGACGAACGTGCGGATGCCCGCCACGCCCGGCATCGCTTTGGCGGCATCGGTGTTGATCGACCGGATCTTCGCATGAGCGTGCGGCGAAACGAGAATCGCGGTCTGCAGCAGCCCTTGCGGATTCATGTCCGACGGATACTTCGCGCGGCCGGAAGACTTCGCGGGCCCGTCGAGACGGGACACACGCGTGCCCATGATCTTTCGCTTGCTCATTGCTGGCCATTTATAATCAGGCATTCGAACCTCCTCGCATCTTGGCGGCTTCGAGAACGGCCTTGCGCACGCCGACGTAGGTACCGCAACGGCAGATGTTGCCGGCCATGCCTTTTTCGACTTGATCGACCGTCGGATTCGGGTTCCGATCGAGCAGCGCCTTGGACGCCATCACGAAACCAGGCGTGCAATAGCCGCACTGTTGCGCGTCGTTGTTGACGAAGGCTTGCGAAACCGGATGCAGCTGCCCCTCCGGCGCCAGGCCTTCAATCGTTTGAATGTTCTTGCCGACCGCATCGACCGCAAGCATTGTGCAACCATAGACGGCCTTCCCGCCGACAATCACTGTGCACGCGCCGCAAGTACCGCGATCGCAGACGCGCTTGGCGCCGGTGGTATCCAGTCGGTTGCGGAGAGCGTCGAGGAGCGTTGTGCGCGGCTCAACTTTTACGCTTCGCGGACGGCCGTTGAGATTGAGGCTGATTTCCACCTCGCCGCTCATGACCTTGGCTTGTTGCGCGTCGGCTTCCTGTTCCAGGACGCCGGCGCCTACGACACCAGTTCCGATACCCGCGCCGCGCAACCATGAGCGGCGGGAGAATGCGGATTTGGTGAGATTGTCTTTCGTGGAGTCGTTTTGTGAACTCACCGAGACACCTACCTTTCCTTCAATTCGTTTCGTTGATCTTGCGCCGTCCTGACGATGGATGGCTTCGTACAGCATAATACAGTGGCGCGCGCTTTGGCATTTCGAGGTGTGGAATGCCGCTCGGCGCGATCACCGTAGCCTGCCCTTTGACGTCGAATCGCATCTCTCCATCCCGAATCAACGACCACATTCGCGTATACGGTAAGAACCGCCGGCTTACCTTATCGGCCGACTCCCTCTGAATATAGACGCGGAAAAGCCCCCGTCGTCGACGACCTGATGCACTCGCATGCTCGCAAGCATGCCACCGCCGCCATCGTCACCGAAGCAGTTCAAGTATCGACCGAAGCTCCTTCTTAATCGGATCGAGCTTCTCCTTCGACACCGATCCGGGCTCTGGACCCAACGCAAACAACGCTCCCTGCGCCGCCGTCGGAGGCGCTGCCGGCACCGCCACCGCCGCAACGGCGAGCCCCTTGTTCCGCTGTCCGAGATGTTTCCGCGCGCCCTCGATCGTAAATCGCTTTTCGTAAAGCAGCCGCTTGATCTCCAGCACAAGTTCCACATCCTTGCGCCGGTACTGCCGCTGATTCGTTCCCGACTTCTTCGGCCCCAGCCCGTTGAATTCGGTCTCCCAGTACCGCAGCACATACGGCTTCACGCCCGTCAGCCGCGCCACTTCGCCGATCTTGAAGTACAGCTTGTTTGGGATATCGGCTGGCGATGCCAGCGTCCCCACACCCGCTCCATTCTCGATTGGCTCTTGCAGTTGCACTCGAATCACATTATTACGCGAAACTAGCTAGTACGTGCAAACGCTCGCTGGAATTCACCCCGTACTCGAAGCCGTGCGCTCCGGGCAATCAATCGATCGCGTCGTCGTCGCCAAAGGCGCCGGAGGCCCGCGACTGCAAGAGATCATCGAACTCTGCCGCGAACGCAAGATCCCCCTGCGCTTCGAAACGCGCGACGCGCTCGATCGCATGACGCACTCCGCGGTTCATCAAGGCGTCGCCGCGGTCATCGCCGCGTCGCCGTATAAAACGATCGACGACGTCACCAACGGCGCGCATATGCTCGTCGTGCTCGACGGCGTCGAAGACCCGCACAACCTCGGCGCCATCGTCCGCACCGCCCACGCCGCCGGCGCCAACGCGGTCATCATCCCGGACCGCCGTGCCGCGCCCGTCACCGAAACCGCCGCCAAAGCCGCCGCCGGCGCGCTCGCCCACCTGCCCGTCGTAAAAGTCGGCAACATCAATCAAACGCTCGACCGCCTGAAGAAAGACGGGTTCTGGCTCTACGGCCTCGACGAACGCGGCACACACGACTACGACGAAGTCGTCTACAACGCCCCCACCGTCCTCGTCGTTGGCGCCGAAGGACACGGTCTCCACGAACACACCGCCAAACGGTGCGACGTACTCGTGCGCATCCCCATGTCCGGCGCCATCGCGTCGCTCAACGTCTCCGTCGCCACCGGCGTTGCACTCTTCGAATGGAAGAGACGCGCGAAACCTCAGGTGTAAACTTGAATCTATGCGCCGGTCTTTAACCTTACTGCTTGCAGCGGCCCTGCTGTGCCCGGGAGCCCAACCCGTCCGCTCCCGCAAAGCCATGGTTGTCTCGCGTGAGGCCAACGCCACCGATGCCGGCGTCGCCATATTGCAAGCCGGCGGCAATGCCATCGACGCCGCCGTCGCAGTCGGCTTCGCTCTCGCCGTCACCCACCCCAGCGCGGGCAACATCGGCGGCGGCGGATTCATGCTCATCCGCTTTAAAGACGGTCGCACCACCTTCATCGACTTCCGCGAACGCGCCCCGCTCGCCGCCACGCGCGACATGTATCTCGACAAAGACGGCAACCCCACCCAGGACTCCGTGCGCGGCTGGCGCGCCCCCGGCGTGCCCGGCACCGCGAGCGGCCTCGAGTACGCGCACCGCAAATACGGAAAAGCGAAATGGGCCGACGCCGTTGCCCCCAGCGTCAGACTCGCGCGCGAAGGCTTCACCATCTCCTATGGCCTCGCTCAAGGTTTGAAGGGATCGAAAGCCATGGCCCAGTTCGACGAGTCCAAGCGCATCTTTCAAAACAACGGCCGGTTCTTCGAACCCGGCGATAAGCTTGTCCAACCCGAACTCGCCCGCGTCCTCGATCGCATCCAGAAAGTTGGCGCCAAAGACTTCTACGAAGGCGAAACCGCGAAGCTCTTCGCAAAACAAATGGCCGCCAATGGTGGGTTAATCACGCTTGACGACCTCAAGGCCTATCAACCCGCCGAACGTACGCCGCTGCAATCGAAGTTCCGCGACAAGTACACCATCATTACCGCTCCGCCGCCGTCTTCGGGCGGCATCGGCATTCTGCAGATGCTCTCTGTCCTCGAGAAAACCGGCTACGAAAAGAACGGCGCCGGTTCCGCGCAAGCCATCCACTTCACCGCCGAAGCCATGCGCCGCTTCTACGCCGATCGCGCCGAACATCTCGGCGACCCCGACTTCTGGCCCGTTCCCGTTTCCAAGCTCCTCAGCGTCAACTACCTCAACAAACTCCGCGCCTCCATCGATCCCGACAAGGCCACCAACTCCGACGCCATCAAAGCCGGCGACATCGCCACCATGGAGTCCGCCGAAACCACCCACTACTCCATCGTCGATAGCGAAGGCAACGCCGTCGCCGTCACCTACACGCTCAACGGCGGCTACGGATCCGGCGTCACCGTGCCCGGCCTCGGCTTCCTGCTCAACAATGAAATGGACGACTTCTCCGTCAAGCCCGGCCACCCCAACATGTTCGGCGCTCTCGGCGGCGAAGCCAACGCCATCGTCCCGAAAAAGCGTCCGCTCAGTTCGATGTCGCCCACCATCGTCCTCAAGGACGGCAAGCCCTTCCTCGTCGTCGGCACTCCCGGCGGCACGCGCATTCTGACATCGGTAATGCAAGTCATCCAAAACGTCCTTGACTTCGACATGAACATCCAGGACGCCGTCAATTTCCCGCGGTTCCATCACCAGTGGCGCCCGGACAAACTGTACCTCGAACCGCAGATCTCGCCCGACACCCGCCGCCTCCTCGAACAAAAGGGCCACGCCGTCGAAATCGCACGCAGCATTTGCGAAATGGCATCCATTCAATTTGAAGACAACGGCTGGCTCGCCGGCGCCGCGGATCCGCGCGTCGAAGGCAAGGCCGCCGGATACTAGACCCACTATGAATCACGCCGTTTCGACGCACTACTTCATCAACCACAGGCTCACCACCGCCGCGCTCGACAAGATCTCCGACGCCGGCATCCCCGCCGTCGAAATCTTCTGCGGCCGCCAGCATCTCGACTACCACAACCGCGCCCAAACCGACGAACTGGCCCACTGGTTTCGCGACTCCGAGATGAAGCTGCACTCGCTGCACTCGCCTATGTACAACGACGACGTCAGCGGCAAATCCGGCCCGCAAGCTGTCGTTAACATCGCCGATCTCAACAAGGCACGCCGCATCGCCGCCTGTGATGAAATCAAGCGCGCGCTCGAAATCGCCGATAAACTCCCCTTCCGTTTTCTGATCCAACACCTCGGCGCTCCTGTCGACGAGTTCGACGAACGCAAGCTCGACGCCGCATTTGCATCGCTCGACGAACTCCGCCTCTTCGCGCGCAACCGCGGCGTCGAAATGCTGCTTGAGAACATTCCCAACGGCCTCTCCAGCGCCGAACGCCTCAACTATTTCTTAGGCCTCACGCACCTCGACGTCGGCTACTGCTTCGACACCGGACACGCCAACGTAATGGGCGGCGTCGAAAAAGAATTCGAGTTGATGAAGACGCGCATCAAGTCGCTGCACGTCCACGACAACGACGGCACGAAGGATTCGCACCTCTTCCCCACGCTGCATCCCGCCGGCACCATCGACTGGAAAACCGTCATCCCCATGCTCCGCGCTCGCCAGCATCAATACCCGCTGCTGCTCGAAATCAAAGAGTCCCCGGACTTCCCGCAACCGCTGGAATCCATCCGCAAAATCTTCGACAACCTGGAGTCTTTCTAGAATGTCCGCACCCCGCGTTCGCATCGCCGACATCGCCCGCCACGACGGAGAAACCGTCTCCATCGCCGGCTGGCTCTACAACCTGCGCCGTTCCGGCAAGATCTGCTTCCCCCTCATCCGCGACGGCTCCGGCATCATCCAATGTGTCGCCGTCAAAGCGGCCCTCCCCGAAGCGTTGTTCGAATCACTCAAAGACCTCACGCAGGAATCGTCGCTCATCGTCACCGGCAAAGTCCGCGCCGAAGCCCGCGCCCAGGGCGGCTTCGAACTCGACGTCGAATCCGCCGAAATCCTCCAGCGCGTCTCCGAAGCCGATCCTTACCCGATCACGCCCAAAGACCACGGCATCGACTTCCTGATGGACCACCGCCACCTCTGGCTGCGTTCTCGCCGCCAAGCCGCCATCCTCCGCATCCGCCACGAAGTCATCAAAGCCATTCGCGACTTCTTCGACTCCAACGGCTTCACCCTCGTCGACACGCCCATCTTCACGCCCGCCGCCTGCGAAGGCACCACCACGCTGTTTGAAGTGAACTACTTCGACGAAGAGAAGCTCTACCTCACGCAATCCGGCCAGCTCTACAACGAAGCGAATGCCATGGCCCTCGGCAAGGTCTACTGCTTCGGCCCCACCTTCCGCGCCGAAAAATCCAAGACCCGCCGCCACCTCACCGAGTTCTGGATGGTCGAACCCGAAATGGCCTACGCTACGCTCGACGACGTCAAGGAACTCGCCGAAGGCCTCGTCGTCCACTGCGTCCATCGCGTGCTCGAAAACCGACGCGCCGAACTCGCCGTGCTCGAACGCGACGTCACGAAACTCGAAGCCATCAAGTCGCCCTTCCCGCGCATGAGCTACGACGACGCCGTCAAAGTCCTCCAAGGAAAAGGCAGCGAAATCCAATGGGGCGGCGACTTCGGCAACACCGATGAAACGCTGCTCACGCAGGACTCCGACCGCCCGATTCTTGTTGATCGCTACCCGTCCGAAATCAAAGCGTTCTACTTTCAACCCGACGCCGGCAACCCCAAGCTCGCCCTCGGCGTCGACGTCATCGCGCCCGAAGGCTACGGCGAAATCATCGGCGGCGGACAGCGTATTCACGATCCCGAACTGCTGATGCAGCGCCTGAAAGAACACGATCTCCCGCCCGAAGCGTTCAACTGGTACATCGATCTCCGCAAATACGGAACCGTGCCCCACGGCGGCTTCGGCATGGGCGTCGAACGTTTCGTCGCTTGGATGTGCGGCACCGAACACATCCGCGAATGTATCGCCTACCCGCGTATGTTGTACCGCACTCGCCCCTAATGAGCCGCGCAAGCACCATGGCCGCACCCAACCCCAACTACACTACTAGCGCCGGCAACCCTACAGAGGCGCGACCGCAACGGAGCGCACCCTCCCCAACCCAACACACCGAACATGCGCGCTAACACCATCGCCATCATCGGCGCCCCCATGGACCTCGGCGCGGGCCGCCGAGGCGTCGACATGGGCCCCTCGGCCCTCAGAGTCGCCAACATCCATAGCCGCATCGCCGCACTGGGTTACAAAGTCGAAGACCTCGGCAATGTCGCCGTCGAACAAGCCGAAGCCTCGCCAAAAGGTTCGAAAGCCGCCCGCTACCTCAAGCAAATCGCCGAGACCTGCACCCGCCTCGCCGAAAAAGTCGAGCGCGCCGCTGCCCGAGGCAAGATCCCTCTCATCCTCGGCGGCGATCACTCCCTCGCCGCCGGTTCCATCTCCGGCATCGCCCACCACTATCACAAGCGCAACGAAAAAATCGGCGTCCTCTGGGTCGACGCCCACGCCGACATGAACACGCCGCAAACCAGTCCGAGCGGCAACGTCCACGGCATGCCTCTCGCCTGCTTGATCGGCAAAGGCCCGCGCGCCCTCACCCACATCTTCGACTACGCGCCCAAAATCGATCCCCACAACGTTGCCCTCATCGGCATCCGCGACGTCGACATCCTCGAAGCCCCGCACGTCAAACACTCCGGCGTCCGCGCCTTCACCATGCGCGACATCGACGAACGCGGCCTCCCCCGCGTCATGCAGGAGGCCATCGAAATCGCCAGCGCCGGCACCGCCGGCATCCATCTCTCCTTCGACATGGACTCCGTCGACCCCGATGAAGCGCCCGGCGTCGGCACCCCCGTCCGCGGCGGCATCACCTATCGCGAAGCCCACCTCGCCATGGAAATCTTGAACGACGCCGCCAAACTCGTCTCCCTTGAAGTCGTCGAAGTAAACCCCGTCCTCGACGTTGCCAACCGTACCGCCGATCTCGCCGCCGAACTCATGATGTCCGCTCTCGGCAAACGAATTCTATGAAAAAAACAATCGCCGTCCTTTATGGAGGACGCTCCGGCGAACACGAAATTTCCATCCGCTCCGCGAAATCGATCATCGCCGCACTCGATCCCGAAAAGTACAACGTCCGCGAAATCTTCATCAGTAAGGAAGGCGCCTGGCAGCCCGCGCCGCTGCTGCCCGCGCCCAACGCCAATCCCGGCATCGACGTCGTCTTCCCCGCCCTCCACGGCACCTTCGGCGAAGACGGCACCATGCAAGGCCTCCTCGAACTCGCCGATCTTCCTTACGTTGGCCCCGGCGTTCTCTCCAGCGCGCTCGCCATGGATAAAGAGGTGATGAAGCGCGTCTGCCGCGCCCACTCGTTGCCCGTCGTCGACTTCATCGTACAGTTCCGAGGCGCCCTCGACGCCGCCGCCATCGAATCGCAATTCGGCTATCCCGTCTTCGTCAAACCCGCCAATCTCGGCTCCAGCGTCGGCGTCGCCAAAGCCAAGGACCGCGCCTCGCTCGAAGCCGCCCTCAACGCGGCCGCGCAGTACGATCGCAAAATCATCATCGAAAAAGCCGTAATCGGTCGCGAATTCGAATGCTCCGTCCTCGGCAACGAAACGATCGAAGCCTCCATCCCTTGCGAAATTCTGCCTTCGCGCGAATTCTACGACTACGAGGACAAGTACCTCCTCGACAAAGCCGTCATCGAACTCCCCGCGAAATTGACAGAAGAGCAAACGCAAGAAATGCGCCGCCTCGCCGTCGCCGCCTGCAAGGCCTGCGAGGTCGAAGGCATGAGCCGCGTCGACTTCCTCATGGACGGCGCAACCGGCCGAATCTTCATCAACGAAGTCAACACCATCCCCGGCTTCACCTCCATCAGCATGTTTCCGAAGATGTGGGAACACTCCGGCATCCCCTACCCACAGTTGCTCGACAAACTCATCGATCTCGCCATCCAGCGCCATGAAACCCGCAACGCCACGCGCTACTCCAAGTAAAATGTGAAGAAACTCGCTCTCATCTTCGCGCTGACCGTTTCGGCTCAGGAGCAGGCTCTCGACGACGCGGTCAAGAAAATCTTCGACGTGCTCAACGTCGTCCGCGAACACGCCGCCGACGCCCCTTCGAGCGAGCAATCGTTCTACGGCGGCATCATCCCCGGCATGCTCCGCCGCCTCGATCCGCACTCGTCGTTCCTCGACCCCGAACAGTTCGATCAACTCAAGCGCATGCAGCGCAGCGAAAGCAAAGGCTTCGGATCGGTCGTGAGTATTCTCCCCGGACGCGTCATCGTTTTGCAGACGCTCGAAGGCACGCCCATGCAGCGCTCCGGCATCAGCGCGGGCGATGAAATCGTCGCGATCAACAACATCGCGCTCGGCGGCCTCATGCCCGAGCAACTCATCCAGGTCCTCTCCGAATCGCGCCAGAACGCGGCTGTTGTCCATGTGCGCAAACCCGGCAACGTGCGGCCGCTGATGTTCACGCTCGTGCCTCAGGAGATGCAAGCGCCGTCGGTCGAACGCGCCTTCCACCTCGAACCCGGCATCGGTTACTTGCGCGTCGCGTCCTTCGACGAATCCACCGCCCGCGACATCGAGGCCGCCATCGAAAAACTCGGCGGAGCGAAACTCAAGGGTCTCGTCATTGATCTGCGCAACAACCCCGGCGGCGCGGTCGCCTCGGCGCTCGACGCCGCCGCGCTGTTCCTAAAGCCCGGCCAGGTCATCCTCTCCGCTCGAGGAAGAAAGGTGAACGGCGAAGAAAAGGTCCCGTCCAGTTCCAAGCCCTACACATTCAAGCTCGCCATAGTCGTGAATGGCAAAACGGCCAGCGCCGCGGAGATCTTATCGGGAGCGCTGCAAGACCACGACCGCGCCGTCATCGTCGGTGACGCGACGTTTGGAAAGGGCCTCGTGCAAAACGTGTTGCCGCTCCGCGAAAACACGGCTCTCGCGTTGACGACGGCCTTCTACTACACTCCCAGCGGCCGCAGTATCCAGAAACCGCTCGAAGGCATGCAGTTGGAACAATCGACCCAGAAGCCCACACAATCGTTTCAAACCGATAGCGGCAGAAATGTTCGCGGCGGCGGCGGCATCGAACCCGACAAGCCGCCGCGCCAACTCCAAGTCCGCCGCCTCGAGCAATTCCTCGACGCCGCCGGAGCATACACAGTCTTCGCGACCGAATACCTTCGCGCCGCCAAGCCAATCGTCACGCCCAAGTTCGATCTCCCCACCGACGCCCTCGACAAGTTCAAGGCATACCTAAGCCAGAACCGCGTCCAACCGTCCATCAGCGAATGGTTCGCGAGCGCCGAATGGATCCGCTACCGCCTTCGCCAGGAAATCGTCAACCAAGCCCTCGGCGTCGAAAAAGGCGACGAGATCGAAGCCGAGAAAGAACCCTACATCCAAGCCGCGCTTGACGAAGTGCGGTGACCACCGCATCTCGCCGGGCCGCCCGAGATCGAAACGATATGGAGCAACGGAGGAGCCGCGTATGAATCATTTCGAAAACCGCGGCCGCCGGCCAGAGGCTCGAAAACTACGGTTTCGCCGGTTTGACAACAATCTGGCAAAGCGGGCTGTCCAAGGACTTCACAAAGCTCCGATGTGCCCTCGCCGAGTCGATCGGTACAAGACGGCCCTTCATTTCGAAAGAGAAATGCCCTGTAGCCGAACAGCAGCTCTGCCGCGGTCCTCCGCTATGACAATTCGCACCCAACCCCGTACACAAGATGTGCACGTGCGGAAACTCTCTTGCGATCGTCTTGATGACCTCGGGCTGCGGGAACTTCTTCCGGTTGTAACC
>VFZQ01000088.1 GCA_016871135.1 Acidobacteriota bacterium
TTCCAGTGCATGTGTTCGCCCTGGGCCGTTCGTCCGCTTCGTGCAGTCCGACACGGCGCCACTTAATTCATCGGGCGAACGCCGCCAAACCTTTACGGCCATCTAAACCTTAACCTCCGCACAGCCGAAGATAGCCCTATAATAGGGACGTAACCTTCCCCGCCCGTATCGCGCCTTCCAAAATAAGGCGAAGTTTTCTCCGCGAGGCCACTCATGTCCGCATACTCCAATCCCGCACCATCCCCGGTCGAACAGCCAAACAAGCTGGCTCCGGTAGCGCTTCCGACGCCACCGGAAAAGAAAGGCAGGTCGTGGAAGGGATTCGTCATCGCTGCATTGATCGCCGGTGGTGGCTGGGCCGCATACGAATTTGGTTATAAGCCTTCAGTTGCCAATCAACAAGCGCAGGCAGCGGCCGCGGCGATTCCGACAATCAAAGTGGCAACCGGTTCGCTCGAAGTCCGGACTCGCGTGGCTGGCGGCACGGCGGCTCGCGAGTACGTCAACGTCACCGCGCCGATGATTCGCGGCCCCGAAGGCAATCGGCCGATGGTGCTGTTGAAGCTTGCGCCATCCGGTTCGATGATCAAGAAGGGCGAGTTGGTCGCCCAGATCGACGGGCAGTCGTTGCAAGACCATATCGATGACGTGAAGGATACGGTCGAAACAGCCGAAGCCGACGTTCGCAAACGCGAAGCCGAGTTGGAAATCGATTGGAAAAACATGCAGCAGACCTTGGCCATTGCCAAGGCCGATTACGACAAGGCCCGCTTGGACGCCAGGGCGTCGGAAGTCCGGACCGAGGTCGAGCGCCTACTGCTTCAACTCACCGAGGAAGAGGCCCTGGCCCGCTACAAGCAGCTACAGTCCGATATCGAAAACACGAAGAAGCGCAACGAATCGGACATCAAGATTCTGAAGTACACCCTGGAGCGCCATCGGCGGCACCTTGACCGGCATGCCGGCGATATGAAGCGGTTCGAGATCCGCGCCGCCATCGACGGACTAGTGGTCTATCAGTCAATCTGGGGCGGGAGCTCCCTGCGACAGATCGAAGTTGGCGATCAGGTTACGCCCGGCCAGCCGTTCATAAAAGTCGTAAACCCGACGAGCATGATGCTTGACGCTCGTATCAATCAGGCCGAAAGCGAGAGATTCCAGTTGAATCAGGCCGCGGTGATGCGCATCGACGCGTTCCCTGGCATGACGCTGAAGGGCCATATTTTCAGCATTGGCGCGATCGCCACGGGCGGACGATTCCAGAACTATTACATTCGCAACGTGCCGTTGCGCGTCGCCTTCGACACCGTCGATCCCAAGCTGATCCCCGATCTTTCCGGCTCAGCCGATATTCTTCTCGAAGCCTCCGAGCCAAACGCGGTTCTCGTTCCGCTGGGCGCGCTTGAGGAAAAGGACGGCAAGAGCTTCGTGCACGCCAAGACCCAGAATGGCTTCGAACGTAAAGAAGTAAAAACGGGCCTACGCAACGATACTCATGTTTCGGTAACCAGCGGGATCACAGCCGGTCAGGAAATTCGCGCGATTCTTTAACCGAAGAGCGGTTCAATCTCGCGGCTCACAATCATCTTCTGTGAGGCGAACGGCTCAATGTAGTAGAAGTCACGGCCAGAAGGAGTACCCTTGATGGTCTTGCGCCAGTCGATGCCCATGGCCGAGTAGATGGTTGTCGCGATGTCCTCGGTATAGATCGAGCGCTTGACGCCCCAGCCGGCATCGACGATTTTCGATCCGTCGGGGTTGGTCTTACCAATGACTTGGCCGCCCTTGACGCCACCGCCCGCGAAGAGGCCGGTGAATGCGTATTGATAGTGATCGCGACCCTTGAGGCCGTCGGTGATATTCCCCGGCGTGCGGCCAAATTCGCCGACGGCGATGACAAGAGTCTCGTCAAGAAGCGTTGTGCCATTGGCGCGTTTACGCGAGGCGAGATCAGCGAGGAGATTCGACAGAGCGGGGTCGAGTTCTTCGGAGCGCTTATAGATGTTGTTGCGCGTGTAGATGTTCGAGTGGTGGTCCCAGTCGCGGTGGAGAAGGAAGATGAACTTCGTGCCGGCGTCGGCTTCGATAAGGTTGCGGGCGATGATGCAAGCGTCGCCGACATCGGTTCCGCCGTAGCGGGCCTTGTCTTCGCTGCTGAGTTGAAAGAGCGGCGCGGTGCGGGGATCGGAGAGCAGACGAACGGCGGATTCGTAGTGGTCGTTGTAGTCGCGGAAGGCTTTGGCTTGGAGCGAACTGTCGTTACGAAGACGGCTG
Organism: Acidobacteriota bacterium; assembly: GCA_016871135.1. Taxonomy (GTDB): domain Bacteria; phylum Acidobacteriota; class Terriglobia; order Bryobacterales; family Bryobacteraceae. Next base: position 2,275 of record VFZQ01000088.1, read on the forward strand.
TCGAAGTCCTTGAGCATCGCCCATCGGCGCTGGAACTCCTTTTTTTCTTCGTCGCTATCGACAGCGTAGGCGGAGAGGTCGGTCTGCGTTTGGATGTGGAACGGCGAATAGAGCGCGGGGAGGAATCCGCTCTTCAACAGTCCGGCTTGATTCTGCACCACATTGAGCGCGACGTAGCTCGGCAGGCAATCGGATGGCTTGCGGCGGTTGTGGCACTCCATTGCAACGACAGAACCGACGGCGGGGATTTCTTTGTGCAGCGATGGATTCAACGAGTGCGCCGCCTGCACATAATACTGCGCGCGGCCATGGACCGAATCCCACGCTTCGAGCGAACGGACCAGCGCAACCCTATCGAGTTGCTTGGCAAGCTTCGGGTAAAGTGCCATGGGCCACCTGACGCCCGGCCGAAGCTCCTTGACATTGAAGTCGGGCGGGGTCCACTTGTCCTCTTTCAAATCCCAGGTGTCAAGGTGTGATTGGCCGCCGTCGAGCATGACCCAGATGACGAACTTTGCGCTGTTGCGTGGCTTGGCGGACTGCGCGGATTTGGCGGCTTGCGCTTCGAGCAGCGGCAAGAAGCTATAAGCGGCTACAGACGTGGCGCCGGCGCGGAACGCTTGTCGTCGAGTGATGTAGTTGTCGAGTAGGCGGCTCATTAGTAGTTGAAGAGGAATTCGACTTTGTTGACGAGGAGCCATTGCAAATCTTCGTGATTAGCAATCTGCATGGCCATGCGCTTTTCATCGGGCTGCGGGGAGCGTTGCAAGAAGCGCCAGAACAGTTTGTCGACAATTTGTTCCTGCGTCGCGTTTTGATCCTGAAGCGTTTTCAAGAAGCTGCCTGGCTGGGCTTTGACCTGGCTCTTGACGAAGGGGCTATTCAGCAATAGTACGGCCTGGGTAACGTCACCATCGTTGGTCCGTTCGGAATATTCACGGTTGGTCTGGCCGAAGGAGTCGAGGAAGAAGTGGAGATCCTTGGCGCCAGGAAAGTTCTGGCGGAGGTCTTCAGGCGACCGAAGCTCGGTGGCGAAGCGGACCCGAATGTTCGTGTCGCGAATCGGAATCTGATTGTAGTTGCCAGTCGCAAAGACGAGGGAATCATGAACTTGTTCGGCGGTTAGGCGGCGAACGAACTTCCGCGCAAAGTACTTCGCATAGCTGTCTTTCCATTCGCCAGGAAATTTGGAACTCAGTTGATAGGCGCTCGATTTGGCGATGGTGCGGAAGAGATGGCGAAGATCGTGATTGTGCTTTCGGAAGTCATCGGCGAGGGCGTCGAGCAGTTCGGGGTGACTTGGCTGCAGCGTCCACGGCGCGGGCGGCGGTTTCCTTGGATCCTGGCGAAGCAGGTCGAATTCGTGCGGGGGATCGACAATACCCGCGCCGAACATTTCGGCCCAGAACATGTTGACGGCCGAGCGGGCGAACTGCGGATGCGTGGTGAGGATGCGAGCGTACTCGCCGCGAAGGGGCTTATTCTGCACGGGTGTGGCGCCGTTCAAAATGAAGGAGGGATCCAGTTTGCCCTTGCCGTTGCGCGGGATGCGAACGACGGTGCGCGCGGATGCGTCGTAGCCTTCGCCTTCGTCGTCGATCGAATATTCATCGCGGCTCGTAGCGATTTCAACGCGCCGAAGCACGCGGGTACCGCCGAAGAAAGCCGCGGTTTTCCAGAGCTCCTCGCGCTTGCGCGTGGTGAGGTAGAGATTGATCTTTTCGAGGTGGTTGGCGCCGTCGTGGCAAGAGACGCAACTCAAATCGAGGCCTAGAAAATGCTTGACGGAGTTGATGGCGAGTTCGTCGGAGGTATCCTCATGCACGGTGTCATCGCACTTGATTCCGATGACGACCCAGCGGGCGACGTAGCTGGCGGGCCCGACGTACCAGTTGCTGGCGGCGTTGGCCGTGAGCATGTCCTTCACCATTTCGTTGTAGGGACGATTGAGGTGAATGTTGTCGTAGATCCATTTGTAGAAAAGGTTTTTGCCTTCGTTGCCGACGCGGTTGGCGGCGGATTTGGCGAGGTCGCCGAACCAGTAAGTCCAGCGGGCTTTAAAGGCTTGCGATACGGTGAGGGCGTCGATGAGTTTGTCGCGCTTGGCGGGGTCTTTGTCGGCGACGAATTTTTCGAGTTCGGCGGAGTCGCCGATGCGGCCGGTGAGATCGAGATGGACGCGGCGGAAGAACTCTTCGTCGGAGGCAAGCGGGGCGTGCGGGACTCTGTCAGCGGCCATCTTCGCGAAGATGTGGTCGTCGATGAAGTTCCTTCTTGGGACGTTTTGCGACGCAATCGTCTCGCTGCCGCGGATCGCGTCGGTAAGGGTCGAGAGTCTTTGGCGGCGGTCTTCGACGCCGACCTTTGGGTGGTCCTTGGGGAGCTGGGCGAAGGCCGCAGCGCTAATCACGAGGAGCAAAGTGCGGTACATGTTGCGCCGTAAAAATGATATCGAAAGTTGGAGGTGGTTCGGGGGCGGGCTTAGTTGGCCCTGGCGCATTGCCACTGCAACCAAAGCGCGGCTGCGGTGCTATTACCGCTCGCTCTGGCTCGGGCGATTCGCGTGTTCAATCTGCGCAGTGAGAGTTGGCGGATCGTGCCGTTGCGTGCGTCGATGGCGTCGATTCTGATGGCCGCGGCCGGTTGGCTGGCGCACGTCGCTTACACCGCAGCGCATCCGTTGACCACGCGATGCATCGAACGCTGCGGCCCAGCTCCGTTTCTGATGAAATAGACACGTGAAGATTCAACTGCTGATCGCCGCCGCGGCGGTTGCCTCGGGACAGGATTTCGTGCGCGATGTGAGGCCGATCCTTTCCGACAACTGCTTTGCGTGTCATGGGCCGGACGATTCGAAACGCATGGCGGGCGTGAGGCTCGACACCAGCGAGGGTGTAAAGGCGGCGGCTTCGAAAATTGTCGCGAAGTTGACGCATGCCAATCCGAACTTGCGGATGCCTCCAGCCTCGACGGGGCGCGTGCTGAACGCCGCTCAGATCGACGTACTGAAGCGCTGGGTGGAGGGTGGTGCGGTGTTTCGCACTCACTGGGCGTACGAGACGCCCGTGCGGCCGGCTGTACCGGCGGCGCGCGGGAAGTGGGCGCGCAACGCGATCGACAACTTCGTTCTGGTGCGATTGGAGCAAGAGAAACTGGCGCCATCGGCGGAAGCGGATCGCATCACGCTCCTGCGGCGTTTGTCACTCGATTTGACGGGGCTGCCGCCGACAGTCGCCGAGGTCGATGCGTTTCTGCGAGACAAGTCTTCGAACGCGTACGAGAAGCAAGTCGACCGCCTGCTGGCTTCGCCGCATTACGGCGAGAAACTTGCGCTGCACTGGCTCGACCTCGCGCGCTACGCCGACACGCACGGGTTTCATATCGACTCGCATCGCGACATGTGGCCCTGGCGCGACTGGGTGATTCGCGCATTCAACACAAACATGCCATTTGACCGTTTCACCATCGAGCAACTGGCTGGCGATTTGTTGCCGAATGCGACCGTCGAGCAGAAGGTCGCAAGCGGGTTCAATCGCAACCACATGATCAACTACGAAGGCGGTGCGATACCGGAGGAGTATCTGGTCGAGTATGTCGCCGACCGCGCGGAAACGACATCGACCGTCTGGATGGCGATGACGATGGGCTGCGCACGCTGCCACGATCACAAATACGACCCGATTAAGCAGAAGGACTACTTCCGGCTCTTTGCGTTCTTTAACGGCGTCAAGGAGAAGGGTCTGGATGGCCGCGATGGCAACGCCGATCCGCTGTTGAAACTGCATACGCCGGAGCAAAAACGGCGCGACGATTTTCTCTCGATGCGGATCAAGGGCCTGGAAGCGGAAGTCGCGGATGCGAAGGTGAAACCGGCGCTCGAGAAGTTCGAACAAGAAACGCCGCGCTTGTATGCGGGCCTGCCCGGACTGAAGCAAGGCCTGCTGGCGCAGTACGAGATGGATGGCACCGTGACGGATCACTCGGGCGGGTATCGTCATGCGGCGGTACGGCGCGGCGAAGCGGCGATGGTGCTGGCAGCAAACGGCAAGGCGACGACCTTTACGACACCGAGTCATTTGACGTTTTTCGACCCGAAGTGGGGCAACGAGTTTACGATCGCGGCGTGGTTGATTCAAGGGCACCATGAACCGCAGACAATCTATCGCGCGCCCGGACTGGAAGTCTGGTGGGACGAGTCGCAACCTCTGCCGCACTTGCGGCGCGGCGCGCATGTGCATGTCGCAATCGACGGCGCGCACATCCGCACACGCGACCGGTTGGTGCAGAACGAGCAGTACCATCTGGCGATTTCGCGTACGCGCGATGGCGGCGTGACGATTCGCGTCAATGCGGCCGCTGTGCCAGTTGTGCGCGAGGATGCTGTGAAGTTGCGCCCGGCATCGCAGTTCGAGATTGGCGAGTCCGCCGACACCGAGGGCCGCAACGGATTCCGCGGAAGAATCGCCGATTTGCGGCTGTATTCGCGCGCGTTGGCAGTCGAGGACGTTTCGTATCTAGCGGTGCATCATCGATTGACGCGGATGCTGGACGTGCCGGCGAAGACGCGCCCGCGCGAACTGACCGCGCGACTGAAGGAGCACTTCTTGGAGAACGCGGCGCCACTGGAAATGAAGGCGGCGTGGGGCGAACTGAAGCGTCTGCGTTTGGAAAAAGCGGCGCTCGACGATGAAATCGCCAACACGATGATCATGTCGGAACTCGATAAGCCGCGCGACACGTTCATTCTTGCGCGCGGGGACTATCGGAATCATGGCGAGAAGGTAACAGCCGCAACGCCGGGTGCGCTGCCGCCACTGCCGTCGGACGTGAACGTCGATCGGTTGGCGTTAGCGCGTTGGCTGGTCGATGCGAAACATCCGCTCACGGCGCGCGTCGCGGTAAACCGTTTTTGGCAGAATTTGTTTGGACTCGGGTTGGTGAAGTCGAGTGAAAACTTCGGCACACAAGGCGAACCGCCGTCACACCCGGAGTTGCTGGACTGGCTGTCGACGGAGTTCGTGGCGTCGAAGTGGGACGTGAAGGCGCTTCACAAAACAATGGTGATGTCGGCGACATACCGGCAAACGTCGAAAGCATCGGCGGCGTTGATCGAACGCGATCCGGAAAATCGATTGCTGGCAAGGATGTCACGGTTCCGCCTGCAAGCGGAATTGGTGCGCGATAACGCACTGGCGGCGAGCGGGTTGTTGAATGCGAAGATCGGCGGGCGAAGCACCTATCCGTATCAGCCGGCGGGGATTTGGGAAGAGATCGCGCGCGGCGAGATTTTTTCGGCGCAGGTATATAAGGAGAGCGCGGGCGAGGATCTCTATCGTCGCGGCATGTATTGGTTCTGGAAACGCACGGCGCCTCCGGCGTCGTTGACGACCTTCGACGCACCGGACCGCGAGAAGTGCGTGGCTCGGCGGTCCGTCACAAACACGCCTTTGCAAGCGCTGGTGTTGATGAACGATCCGGCATACGTCGAAGCCTCGCGGGCTTTGGCGACGCAAGTGATGAGCGAGAAAGACCCGGCCAAGCGCGCCGCAGCGGCGTTTCGGCGCGTAACCGGACGCATACCCGAACCGCGCGAGACCGCGGTTCTGACAGCGCTGGCTGCAAAGCAGCTCACGCGGTACCAGTGCGACCCTGCAGGTGCGAAGGCGTTGTTGGCGGTGGGCTCGCTCAAGCTCGACTCGCATATCCCGGCGGCGGAACTAGCGGCATGGACGAATGTCGCGAGCGTGATCTTAAACATGGACGAGGCGGTTACGAAGGAGTAGTGATGAGCATCTACGAGACACGGCGGCAACTGATCGGGAAAGGCGCGAAGGCGATTGGACTGGCGGCGCTGGCGAACTTGCTGGAGCGCGATGGCGCGGCCGCCGCGATGGCGGGCCTGCCGCATCATGCACCAACGGCTAAACGTGTGATCTGGCTGCATCAATCGGGCGGGCCGTCACAGCTCGATCTGTTCGACTACAAGCCGCAGTTGAAGAAACATCACGGCACGGAGTTGCCGGGATCGGTGCGCATGGGGCAGCGCATCACGGGTATGACGAGCGGGCAAGCGTCGTTTCCGGTAGCATCATCGATCTTCAAATTCGAACAGGCGGGAAAGGCCGGGATGTGGATGAGTGAAGTGATTCCGCATCACAAGAAGATCGCCGATGAAATCACGGTGATCAAGAGCGTGCACACCGATGCGATCAATCACGATCCCGCGATAACCTTCATTCAAAGCGGCAGCCAGCAACCTGGGCGGCCGAGCATGGGCGCGTGGGTATCGTACGGATTGGGCAGCGAGACGCAGGAGTTGCCGGCGTATGTTGTCTTGCTGTCGCAACAGGCGAGCGTAAATGCGGATCAGCCTTTATTCTCGCGGCTGTGGGGTTCGGGCTTTTTGCCGTCTCGCTATCAAGGCGTGCGGCTTCGCGGCGGCAAGGAGCCGGTGTTGTATTTGGCGGATCCACCGGGGGTGTCTCGCACGGACCGGCGCGAAATGCTGGACGCTGTCGGCGCGTTGAACAAGATGCGCGAAGAGGCGTATCACGATCCGGAGATCGACACCCGCGTTCAGCAGTATGAGATGGCGTACAAGATGCAGGCGTCGGTGCCGGAGTTGACGGATTTCTCGAAAGAGCCCGAGTCGACGTTTGCGCTGTATGGAGACGATGCGCGGAAGCCAGGCACCTACGCGGCGAACTGTTTGCTTGCGCGAAGGCTGGTCGAACGCGGCGTGCGATTCGTGCAGCTCTATCACAAGGGCTGGGATCAGCATGGCAACTTGCCCCGCGATCTGGCGCTGCAATGCAAGGCATCCGATCAGGCGGCGGCGGCATTGGTGCTCGACTTGAAGCAGCGCGGGATGTTGAAGGACACGCTGGTTGTTTGGGGCGGCGAATTTGGGCGCACTGTGTATTGCCAGGGGCGATTAACCGAGACCGATTACGGGCGCGATCACCATCCGCGAAACTTCGCGATGTGGATGGCGGGCGGCGGCATCAAACAGGGATTCCAACTCGGCGAGACCGACGACTTCAGCTACAACATCACGGCCGATCCGGTGCATATTCACGATATCCAAGCGACGCTGCTGCATTGTCTGGGCATTGATCACACGCGATTAACGTACAAGTTTCAGGGGCGCTGGTTCCGGCTGACCGATGTGCATGGAAACGTCGTGAAAAAGGTGCTGGCGTGAAGCTGGCGGTCGCGTTCTTCGCGATCTCCGTGTTTGCGCAGCCGGCGAAGATCGTGCTGGTTGGCGACTCAACGGTGAACGACGAAGGCGGATGGGGACCGGGGTTTCGCGCGGCGATGGGTGATCGATACGCGATCCTGAATCTGGCGAAGAACGGGCGGAGTTCGAAGAGTTTTCGTAGCGAAGGGCATTGGGCGAAGGCGCTGGCGGAGCGGCCCGCGTTTGTGTTGATCCAGTTTGGGCACAACGATGTGCCGGGCAAGGGTCCGGAACGTGAGACGGATGCGTCTTCGACGTATCGCGCAAACTTGGCGCAGTTCATTGACGAAGCGAAGGCGATTGGCGCGAAGCCGATTTTGGTGACGTCAATCGTGCGGCGCGGATTTACGCCGGATGGAAAGTTTCGACCAGATAGTCTCTTACCATATGTCGAGGCAGTGCATGTGGTCGCTCGCGAGAAGAGCGTGGCGGTGATGGATTTGTACACGCGCACACGCGAGCAGGCGACTGCACTGGGACCGGAAGGTGCGAAGGAGATTGGCCGCGTTTTGCCAGATCGCAAACAGGACAAAACGCATCTAGGTCCTATGGGACAGGCATCGGTCGGACGAATGGCAGCCGAGGAGTTCGAACGAGTCCGATGACAACGGCAAGAGATTGGGCGGCGCGGCTGCGGCGCCGAGAGGTGTCGCCGGTTGAGGTGATCGAACATCATCTGCGCGTGATTGCAGAAAAGAACCCGCGCGTGAACGCGATCGTGACACTGACGGCGGAGAAGGCGCTGGAAAAAGCGCGAAAAGTTACGCCCGGACCGCTGTTTGGATTGCCGGTGGCGCATAAGGATCTGCAAGAGACGCGCGGCGTGCGGACGACGTTCGGCTCGCCGATCTTTCGAGACTACGTGCCCAACTTCGATACCGAAATCGTCCGCCGCATGAACGCAGCGGGTGCGATTTCGCTGGGAAAAACGAATACGCCGGAATTTGGAGCGGGCTCACAGACATTTAATCCCGTGTTCGGCAAGACGCGGAATCCGTTTGATCTTTCGAAGACGTGCGGCGGTTCGAGCGGCGGCGCGGCGGTTGCGTTGGCGACAGGGATGATCGCGCTGGCCGACGGGAGCGATATGGGCGGGTCGCTGCGAAACCCGGCGTCGTTCTGCGGCGTGACGGGGATGCGGCCGACGATTGGCGTTGTGCCGGGCAGTACGACGCTGGTGACCGACGGGCCGATGGCGCGCAACGCGGGGGATCTGGCAATGCTGCTCGATGTGGTCGCGGATCTTCCGGCGCACGGCGAGCTGGATCGCGATTTTCGCGGCGCGCGCGTGGCGTGGTGCGGTGAGATCGAAGGCATGCCGTTTGACGCGGAAGTGCGAGCTGTGGTCGATGGCGCGCGGAGGCGTTTCGAAGCGCTTGGCTGTGTGGTGGAAGAAGCCGCGCCGGCTTTCGCCGGCGCCGATGAAGCGTTCCGTGTCCTGCGGGCGCATGAGTTTCATGTGAAACACGGCGAGAAGCTTGAGCCGTATAGAAATCTGATGAAAGAGACGGTGGTGCAGGAATTGGAGCGCGGGGCGTTATTGAAGCCATCGGACGTGGAGAGGGCGATGGCGCTTCGCGAAGCGCTGATCGAGAAAACCAAAACGTTCCACGCTTCGTATGAATATTTCGTACTCCCAACGGTTCAAGTGCTCCCCTTCGACATCGATCAACCTTTCGTCACCGAAATCAACGGCGCCACGATGCCGAGCTACATCGACTGGATGAAGTCGTGCTACTTCGTGTCGATGCTCGGCGCGCCCGCGGTGTCGACGCCCGCTGGATTCTCACGTAGCGGATTGCCCGTGGGGATGCAGATCGTCGGTCCGCGTTTTGCGGACTGGTCTGTACTGCAACTGGCACACGCGGTGGAAGAGGCCGCGCGCTAATGCAGTGTCCGAAGTGCAAGTCCGAGATGCCTGTGGGCGGCGAAAACTGCGCGAAGTGCGGCTGGGTGAGCGATGCGACGGTGACGTTGACGACGCCAAAGAGCGCGGTATCGGCGCCGTCATCAAGCATCACC
>VFZQ01000089.1 GCA_016871135.1 Acidobacteriota bacterium
CCCTACCTTATTTTCGTGCGCGCGAATCCCTCGGTCCGATGACGTGGATCGACACGCGCGGCAGCGGGCGGCGCGTGTCGTTGCGCTTTCCGTTGGGGCCGATCCAGAGCGTCGACAGCCCTTCGACCACAGGCCCCTTCTTGCCCGCCGCTTGTCCGCGTAACTGGAGCGAGTAGTCGCCGGCCGACGTGTCTTTCGGTATTGTCACGCGCAACGGCACGATCGGAATGTTGATATTGTCGCCATCGCCCGAAGGCCCAAAATGTTGATCGGCGCGGAACTGCCCGCGCGCTTCCGGATGCCCTTCGATCCACACATCGACGGCGCTCTCAAACCCCGGCTGCTTGATCAGCAACGCTTCGAGCGTAACCGTTTCGCCGGGCGCCGCGGAGAGCTCCTCCGGCTCGGCGAGCAATTGAAACGACGGCTCGGCGGCGTCGAAGTGTAGCCGGTAAGCGAAGTCCGCGCCGGTGCGGTTTGTTCGGTCGCGCACAACAAGCTTCGCCGTTTCCGTCTTCTTCGGCGTGTAGTAAAGACTGCTATCCGGGTTGCCGATGACGGTCCCTTGGCCGGTCATCAGGTCGTCGTGTTCGGCGAGCAGCTTTCCTTCGCCATTGAAAAGTTCCAGCACCGTGTCGATCGTCGGAAGCCCGAGTTGCGCGGCCAGCGTCCAGGCATGAAACGGCTTGCCCTGTTCGAGCCGGATCTCATAGCTGTGCTCTTTCTGGCGCAGCACGGCGTCGATCGCATCGCCGCCAATTTCAACCGACATCGCTTCGGCCGCTCCGTCCTTCGTCCGCAGCCACAAGCGCCACAGGCCCGGCGTAGCCGCCGCCGGAATTTGAAAGCGTGCTTCCCGGCCATCGGCCGACAACGCGTCGATCGTTTCTAACTTGTCGCTGCCGTCAATCGGCATTGAAAACGGAAACGTCATCCGATAGTGCTCGGCGCCGCGCGCGCGTTGCAGATAGGCGCCAGTCACGCCATCGAGCGCCTCTCCTTCGAAGCGAACGTGATATGCAGATCCGGGCCGTGCGCCAAGCGGAAAAATCGAACGCACCACCGGCAGCTTCGATATGTGCAGCGCGTAGCCGCAGTTGCCCTCGCACGACACACCTTGCGGGCCGCGATACTGATCGACCTTCAACGTGTAGCGCGTCGTCTTCGGAAATGTCACACTGAGCCTCGGCGTTTCGAGGTATTCGTCCTGATCCTCGTTGAAGGCAGCCTCGTTTCCCTTTTCGTCGTAAAGGGTCAGCGAGCATTCCAAAAATCCGCCGCGCTCGATCGACTGCAAATCGAACAACCAGCGCTCGCCAGCGCGAGCCTCAAAGGTGAACCGATCCACGTCGGCCAGCGTCTTCATGAAACCATGAACGACCTGCGGCTTCAGTGCAATCGTTTGGGCCGCCTTGTCATTCGGTTCGATTTCATTGACCCCTTCGAATTCGAACACGTTAAACAGGCGCGTGTTCGTCACGCCCTTCGCCGTTACCGCCTGCAGGCGATGCGGCCCAAGCGCGGCCGCGCGATCCACGCGCACCCGCCCGCGCACCAACTCCGGCTTCGCTTCTATCGTCTCGACCCACTGCAACGCCGCTGTATCGAAGCGCGCCGAAACGAAACCGCCGAGATCCTTGCCGTGCAGTTCCACTTCGATGACCGCCCCCGCCTGCCCGCCAAGCGGCGCGACACGCGTCACGTGCGGCGCGGCGCTGACCGTTATCGCGAACAACGCAGCGATCTTCATCCGAACAACTCGCGCACCGGCGCGCCGTCGCTATTGATTCGCACGGGCCGGCCGTTCGTGCGGTACTCCTTGTGATAGTCGATGCCCAGCTTCTTGTAGATCGTCGCGCCGAGGTCTTCGATCGACACCGGCCGATCCTTCGGCGCGCCGCCTTGCGCGTCCGACGAGCCGATCACCTGCCCGCCCGGAACACCCGCGCCGGCGGCGGCGATAGAGAAAACGCCCGGCCAGTGATCGCGCCCCGCCGAGTGATTGATGTGCGGCGTACGCCCAAACTCGCCAATCGCCAACACCAGCGTCGACGCCAACAGCCCGCGATCATCGAGATCCCCAAGCAGCGCGGCAAACGCCTGATCAAACACGGGGAACGTCTTCTTGCTCGCTTCGTCGTTGCGAATATGCGAGTCGTACCCGCCTTGAAAAACCGCCGCCAGACGCACGCCGTTCTCGATCAACCGCCGCGCCAACAGCGCGCCTTGCCCTGCCGCGTTGCGGCCGTAAGAGTCGCGCAACTTCGCCGGCTCTTGTTCGAGATCGAACGCCTTGCGCGCCGCCGGCGAAGTCACCAGATCGAAGGCCTTCTGATAGAAGTGGTCCATCCCTTCGACCAGCTTGCTTTTCTCGGCCGCGCGAATTTCATCGTCCATCCCGGCGAGCAGTCTTGCCCGCGCGGCGGATTCTTCAAGCGACACCCCCGGCGGCAGCGCGAGGTCCTGCACCTTGAAATCCTTGCGCGCCGGATCGCCCGTAATGAACGGATCGTACGCCGCGCCCAGAAATCCAGCATCGGCCGAAATGTCTTTCTTTGGAATGCAGACAAACGGCGGCAGGCCCGCGCGCGGGCCAAACTCTTTCGCGACCACCGACCCAATGACCGGGTGCTTGAACGCATTGTTCGGGCGCGATCCGGAGAAGATGTACTGCTTGGCTTTTTCGTGAATCGCCTCTTTCGAGTAGACGCTGCGAATGACCGAGAACTTCTTAAAACTCTGCGCGCAACGTGGCAGCAGCTCGCTGAAGTGCACGCCCGGCACGGCTGTCGGAATCGTCTTGAAGCCGCCGCGAATCTCGGCGGTCTGTTCGGGCTTCGGGTCGAAAGAGTCGTGCTGGCAGGGCCCGCCTTCGAGAAAGAAGATGATGCAGTTCTTCGCCACGGCGCTGTCGGCCGCCGACAGCAGCTGCGGCAATCCAATGCCGGCGATTTGCAGAAATTCACGGCGGCGCGTCATTGATTGAGTTGAAACTCCTTAGAGTTGAGAATAGCCCAAAGCACGTTCTCGAAGGCGCGGCGGCGCGAGCGTCCCGCCTCCTTCTCCGCGCCAATGAAGTTCTCGGCCGCGCGCCACTCTTTCTCCGAAGGCGCACGCGCATAAGCGCGCCGGTACAGAGCATCCAGCACCGCGCGGTCGTCAAGTGTTTTTTCCAGCAACTCCGCCAGCACGTTCTTCGGCGAGTCGATCTTCTCTCGCATCGCATCGGCGTTCATCAAATGCAGCGCCTGCGCCAGCGACGGCGCCTGGCTGCGCGGCTCCATGATGTCGCGGCGCGGGTGCCCGAACGTCGTAAGAAAATAGGTTGAGCCGATCGACGCGACAAGATCCTTCGCGGTCGTGCCCTCGGGATAATTGCCGAATGCCTGCGGCACGCCGGTCACTTGGCCGACGGCGTCGAGCAGCACTTCGGCGGGCAGCTTGCGGGGCTCGTAACGCGCCAGCAGGACCCGCTCCAAAGGATCGCCGCCGTTGGCGCGCCCCGGCGCGCGAGCGCTGGCTTGATAGGTCTGCGAGTTGAGGATCAGCCGGTGAATCGGCTTGAAGCGAAAGCCGCCGTCGATGAACGCCTGCGCAAGCTGATCGAGCAGCGCGGGATGCGAAGCCATGTTCGTCGAGCGGAAGTCGTCGGCCGGTTCGACGATGCCCGCGCCGAAATACTCCGCCCAAATCCGATTGACCGTCGCGCGCGCGAACTGCATCTTCTGCGTTCGCGTAATCCACTCGGCGAGCGCATCGCGCCGTTCGGCGTTAACGACCGGCGTCGTGCCGTCAAGAAACTTCGGCGCGACTGGCTGCTTGCTGACCGGATGCAGCACTTCGCCGTCGCGCGTGTTGTACCAGACCCGCCGGTACTGCGCGTAGCCATGCTTCACTTTCGTGCGTCCGAGGAACGCGGCCATCCCGTAGAAATCGTCCTGCGTCAAATTTTCGAGCGGATGATTGTGACATTCGGCGCACTCTATGCGCTGGCCCAGAAACAGCCGCGTCACAGTCGGCGTAGCCTTCGAAACTTCGAAGGTCTTCAGCATGAAATCGATCGCCGGATGCCAGAAGTTGCCCGCCGGATGGACGGTCGTATCGCCGGTAGCGGTGATCATCTCGCGCGCCGCTTCATCGTACGGACGATCGGCGCGGATCATCTCAGCGAGCCAGCGCTTGTAGCTCGCGTTGGTGCGGCCCTGCGAGTAATACTGCGAGTTGCGGAACCAGTCTTCGAACTTAACGAGCCAGTGCGACGTGTACTCGTCGCGACCGAGCAGTTCGTCGATCAACTTGGCGCGGTCAAGCGGCGCGGCCGCTTCGGCCGGAGCGAGTCCGTTGTGCGCGAGTTCCTCGGTAGTCGGCAGCACGCCGATTGCATCAAGATAAACGCGGCGCCGGAAGGCATCGTCGTCGCTCAACGGATACGGGTTGATTCGCACCTCGCGCAGCTTCGCGAAAATCTCCCGGTCGATAAAATTCGCGGGCGCGCGCTGACTGACAGCCGCCGCCGCGCCATCAAGCACAATGAACTGCGCGGTCGCCGTTTTGCCCATGCCTCGCGCAAGGACCGTCGTCAACCCTCGGCCCTTTGCCTTGACCGCGCCCGCCGCATCGACCGTAACGACGGCCTCGTCATTGACGGCATAGCGAACCTCACGCGTCATTTCGCGCGTTGTGCCGTCGGAAAGCCGGCCTGTTACCGTGACCGCCGCAGCCGCTCCAGGCGCGGACAGAATCTGCTCGCGCGGCGTGATTTCGATCGAGACGATGCGCGGCCCGGACGCGTTACGCTTGGCGCCCTGTTCGATCCACTGCTGAATCACGCGGTATTCATCGGCGGTCTTCGTAAGGATGTGCCCCCCGCCATGCGGCGCCGCGAACGACGGCTTGCGAAGGATCAGCGAGTTGTCGGCGTTCTTCAAATCGATGCGCCGCGAGATCACCGTGTGATCGGCCGCCGGATCGCTCCCGTAGAGCGAAAGCTTGAAACCAGCCTGGCCCGCTGGCGACCCGTGGCACCCCGAACTGTTGCAGCCCTTGGTCGTGAGGATGGAGATGACGTCGCGCTCAAAGCTGACGTCGACGCCGGCGGCGAGAAGCAGAATGGAGACCAGGGGTGGCATGGGTCCGCTATTATTCTATGAGGCTAGAATACTCCAAACGGCACTTCGCTTGCGCGCGCTGCTGTTCGGCGCGGTTTTTGCAGCACAATCTCGGCGGTTCGATTGATACTCGACGGACGGCTCAGCGAGTGGGTCCGGATGGAGTTGATCGAGGATCCATCGGAATGCAGCCATCGCAAGCTTCGGCAGCAGCTGCTGCTAGCGACATCGCCGCCGGCTGAAATCTGCTCATTGGCACGTCGTTTGTGGCAGGCTTCCCGCCGGCAATGATAGTCTTTTCGTTTCTTGGAGCGCCGGATAGCATCATCCGCACCGCGCCCAGCAGGGCGTCGAACATGCCGAGCATGATCAGCACCGTAACTGTCCTGCGGTTTCCGGGCCCCTTCGTCAGCGTGGTGTTCGCCGCTTCCAACGCGGAAGCGGTCGATGCGTGCAGCGCCGGCGCTACGGGCGCGACACCATAGATGGATATCTGATTCACATGATGCCGAACAATGGCGCGGCATGGATCGGCCGTTTGGGACTCCGCGGCGAGATGCTGGTTCTCGGCTCGTCGGGGCTGTTTCGGGTTAAGTAGAGGTGTTCAAATGCGCGGCAAGAAGTGAATTTGGTTCCGTAATTGGTCTTCCGTCCAAGTGAGCCAAACGTATAGCA
Organism: Acidobacteriota bacterium; assembly: GCA_016871135.1. Lineage (GTDB taxonomy): Bacteria > Acidobacteriota > Terriglobia > Bryobacterales > Bryobacteraceae. The sequence continues at coordinate 5,784 of VFZQ01000089.1, forward strand.
GGCCGTCGATCGCGGTGCCGGTCGAGTGGCCGTTCGATATCAGCAATATTCCGGGCGAGTCGGACGATTTCAGGAATTCTTCGAAATGGCCGCGCATGGTTCGAACATCGCGAGTGACCAATACCCTGCCATCGGCTGCCGCGATGCGAAGCACCTCGGGATCGAGCGTGCCATCGGCGAGAACTCCTCGAGCCGGCCGAAAGTCGATGGACGGCTCACGCAGTTGCACTCCGCGAGCGATGTCTGGATCAAGATTGGCGTCCGCTTGAAATCGAATGTTCATCAGCGCTTGCCAAGCGCTGCCTTCGCCGCGGCTTTGAAGCCTTCCAGCATTTCAGGCGGAGTAGGGTTTGTCTGTTCGAACTCTTTCCAAAGCTCGTCTTGCGAGAGGAGGTACGCCTCGACGGCGGCTGGATTGTCGAGCAGAAAAGCGATGACGCCGTACACTCTTCCGAGCGAACCGATGGATGGGAACTTCTGAAAGATCGATTCGGGACTGTGTCCCTCATGAAATGCCGCGTAAACGACATCGAGGCCAATACGAGTTCCGGCGACGTAGTATCCCCCGTTGCGCACTTCCACGTACTGGTTGCTGGGCATCATCGCAAGCAAACTCCGTACTCAGTGTACATCGCAGCGACTGGGTCGGTGGTGGCATCAATGCAAAGATTGTGATTCGCGGTCCGATGGAGCCAGTGAACGAGAAGCTGCCAGATAGAGGATTGTCTTCACATCGCTCGGCTGACGTTGAACTTAAATTTCAATCCGCCGTCCACAGACCTCATACGGCCCGGCCGGAATGGAGGCCCCTTGATCCTTCAAGAATTTAAGCCAGCCATGGATCACACACGGGACATCAGCTAGGAATTTCCATTCGACGCCCTTCTTGTCCTTGACGATGACCTCGACACCCGACCATTTTCCTGCGCCCCACGCGTCCTTGCCAAAACCCAAACCGACCACCAGCACGTCATCTTCGCTCTCGATCGGCAGGTCAGGGTCGCTTAGATTGGAATGCTTGTATGCGTTCGCTACTCCGCGTATCCGATCGTGCGCGTCTACTCGCCCAACCGAATTTGGTCCCGGCCATACACACAACGGGCCGACAAGCTGGCGGATCGTGCGCTTGTTTAGCGCTAGGTCATGGCTGGCGCGATCCGTTAAGCCATCAATCGCGATTGCCATTTCGGCCGCTCGCCGTTTCGCGTTTCTCGCCTCGTCAATCCAGTGATCTGGAGCATGGTCCCTATTAAAGGCGATGGACAGTTCTTCCTCTGCGGATTCGTAGTCTGCCACCGCCGGCAGCACGTTTTCCTTAAGGTGATTGAGCGTTCTGGTCATCCCTGTCGAGAATCTCCGTCAAAATTCAGTTGAGTGCCACATGTCACCCGACGGCAGGAATACACGAACGACGTAGCTATCGGTTTGCTCCATTCCACTGATTCTCGTGCACGCCGGGAAAATACTCTTCCAGCAACTCCGGCGGCAGGGGGTGGTTGCGTTTGATCTCCTCATGGCGCTCGCCTTGCTCGCGCAAGTACTGTTCGACTTCGTTAGGGTGCTCCAAAATGAAAGTTACACGCCATCCATTTTCGCCAACGAACCAATCGACGGATACGCTTCAAGGATCGACTCCGGGCTTGCGCCGCCATGGAACTCGCTGTAAATCACATCGAGTCCGATGCGAGCGTCGCGGATGTAGTATCCCCCGTTGCGCACTTCCACGTACTGGTTGCTGGGCCTCATCCGCTAACAGAGTAGGCCAGTGGGATAGAATGCAGGGCATGAGATGGCTGTTGCTCTCAGCGGCTGCGGTGTGCGCGCAAGCCGCCGAGACTCCCGTTGAATTTTTCGAAACAAAGGTCCGCCCGGTGCTGGCGAAAAACTGTTTTTCCTGCCACACCCAGACCAAGCTCGGCGGGCTCGCGATGACCTCGCGCGACGCGCTGCTCAAAGGCGGCAATACCGGCCCTTCGATCCGCACCGACGAGCCCAACGCCAGTCTGCTCGTTCAAGCCATTACGCATCAACATGAGCGCTTCAAGATGCCTCCGAATGGCGTGCGTCTGGCCGACTCCGAAATCGCCGCGATCAAGACCTGGATCCGCGACGGCGCCGTCTGGCCCGAAGCGCCAAAAGACGCAACGAAGGAGTACACAATCTCGAAAGAGCAGCGCGAGTGGTGGGCGTTTCAACCGGTCCGCGCTGCCGCGCCGCCCGCGGTCCGCAACAAGGCCTGGGTGAAATCGCCGATCGATGCGTTCCTTCTCGCCGCACTCGAAGCCAAGAACTTGAAGCCCACGCCCGCCGCCGATCGCCGTACGTTGTTACGCCGCGTGACACTCGATTTGACGGGCCTGCCGCCGTCTTTTGAAGAAACCGAGTCCTTCGTCGCCGACAAATCGCCGGACGCATTCGCCAAGGTCGTCGACCGCCTGCTCTCCTCTCCGCACTACGGCGAACGCTGGGGCCGCATCTGGCTCGATGTCGCGCGCTATTCCGACGACAAGCTGAATTCGACCATGGACGAACCGCGCCCAAACGCGTTCCGTTACCGCGACTGGGTGATCGAAGCCTTCAATCGCGACATGCCCTACGACAAATTCGTCAAGGCGCAGATCGCCGGCGACCTCATCGGCGATCCCGCCGGCACCGGCCTCTACGCGCTCAGTCCCGAATTTCAGGACGACCGCGTCGATGTCACCACCCGCGGCTTCATGGCCATCACTGTCGCCTGTGCGCAGTGCCACGATCACAAGTTCGACCCGATTCCGACCAAGGATTATTACTCGCTGCTCGGTATCTTCAACAGTTCGAAGACCATCGAACATCCGCTCGCCGAAAAGAGCATCGTCGACGACTGGCAGAAACGGAAGAAGCGCCTCGACCGCGCGCAGGAAGATCTCACCAACTTTTACAACAAGCAATCCGAGCAGCTTTCCGAAATCCTCGCGGCCAAAGCGGATCGGTATCTGGTCGCCGCTCGAGACGGCGGCCCGGCCGAGGGCCTCGATGAAGAAACGGTCGACAAGTTCAAGAAATACCTGGCGCGCAAAGAGCGCCTCGCCAAGATCGCGCCCGACGCCGCGAAGTTCCGCGAAGACGTAATCGCGGTGCAGACCGAGAAGAAGGAAGTCGATCACCAAAACGACATTCGGCTTGGCGGCTCGAAGGCACGGAACGATCTGTCGCAGGCCGACCTGCTATCGCTCGTTCCCGAAAAATTCTACCTGTGGCGCGACTTCTATCGCGCCGGCGGCGTTTTTCACTACGGCGCGGGCAAAGTCGACCGCTTCCTGCAAGGCCAGTGGAAAGAGCACGTGGAGCTGTTGAAGCTCGCCGTGGAAGCCGCGAAGAAGGACCTGCCCGAGCAGTATCCGTTCCTGCACTCGATGGCCGATTCCGACAAGCCGCGCAACGAAAAGGTGCACATCCGCGGCAATCGCCAAAATCTCGGCGACGAAGCGCCGCGCGGGTGGCTTTCGATTCTCTCGCCAAGCACACCCGCCAAATTCGAAAAAGGCTCAGGACGAATGCAGCTGGCCGAGTCGATCGGCGCGCCCGACAACCCGCTCACGCCGCGCGTGATGGTCAACCGCATCTGGCAGGGGCATTTCGGCGAAGGCCTTGTCCGGTCGACGTCGAACTTTGGCCGCCTCGGCGAAAAGCCCTCGCACCCGGAGTTGCTCGACTGGCTGGCGAAAAAGTTTGTCGATAGCGGCTGGTCGATGAAGGCCCTGCACCGCGAGATCCTGCTGTCATCGGCGTATCAAATGGCGACGGCGAACATCGAAGGCGAGAACCGTTTACTGACCCACTTCCCCGCGCGGCGCCTGGACGCCGAATCCTTGCGCGATTCGATTCTCGCCGCCACGGGCCGGCTGGACGCCAAGACCGGCGGCGCTCCGTTCCGGCTCGAAGACGCCGCGCAAACGCGCCGCACGGTTTACGGATTCGTCAGCCGCCGCCGCACCGACACAATGCTCAGCCTGTTCGATTTTCCGAATCCGAACGCGACCAGCGAGCGCCGCGCGCCGACCGACGTGCCGCTCCAGCGACTGTTCCTGTTGAACAGCGCTCTGATGATCGACTCTGCCGACGCGCTCGACAAGCGTGTCGGTGCGGGCGCGCCCGCCGAGCGCATCGCCAAAGGCTATCGCTTCGTGTTGAGCCGCGCGCCGACAAAGTCCGAGTTGGATCTGGGACTCCGCTTCACGGCGGCCAATGGTTTCCCGCAGTACTGGCAAGTGCTGCTTTCGACCGACGAATTCTTGATGGTGAGGTAGCAGATGCTCTCGCGGCGTGAACTCTTACAGACGGTTGGATTCGGATTTGGCGGTTGCGGCTTGGCCAGCGCCGCCGCGGCGACGCACTTTCCAGTCAAAGCGAAACACATTATTTTTGTTTTCTTGAACGGCGGCATATCGCAGGTCGATACGTTCGATCCGAAGCCGCTGCTGCAAAAGCACCACGGCAAGCCGATGCCCGCCGGGCCGAATCTGCGGACCGAGCGCAAGACGGGCAATCTGCTCGGATCCCCCTTTCAGTTCAACAAGTGCGGCAAGAGCGGCATCGAGGTCAGTGAGATCTTCCCGCGCATCGGCCAGAACATCGACGAGTTCGCGGTTATCCGCTCGATGTACACCGACCGCCCGAATCACGAGCCGTCGCTGCTGATCATGAACTCGGGCGTGCCGCTGCCCGGACGCCCTTCGATGGGTTCGTGGCTGAGCTACGGCCTCGGCTCGATGAACAAGAACCTGCCCAGTTTCGTTGTGCTTTGCCCCGGCGTGCCCGTCATCGGCAGCCAGTTGTGGTCGTCGGCCTTCTTGCCGGCGGTGCATCAGGGCGTGCACATCGAGAACAAAGAGAAGGATGTTTCAAAGCTGATCCCCTACATCGCGCCGAAGCGTTCGGCCGAAGAGCAGCGGAAGCAAATGGAGTTGCTGGCTTCACTGAACAAAATGCAAGCGGTGGACGGGAAATTCGAAAGCGGCGTCGAGTCGATGGAGATCGCCTTCCGCATGCAGATGGAAGCGCCGGAAGTCTTCGACGTGATGAAGGAGCCGCAGAAGACGCGCGAGCGTTATGGGGACACCCCCGTGGGCCGCGGCTGCCTAATGGCGCGGCGGCTTGTCGAAAAGGGTGTGCGCATGGTGCAGATCTATCACGGAAACGGGCAGCCATGGGACAATCACGACGACATTCAAATCCACAGGACTCTCGCGCGCGAGGCCGATCCCGCGGTTGGCTCATTGATCGAAGATCTGCGCGACCGCGACATGCTGAAGGAGACGATCGTACTCGTCGGCGGCGAGTTCGGCCGCACGCCTAGCGTCGAAGTGAGCGGACTGGTGTCGCATCAGAACGGACGCGATCACAACAACCACGGCTACTCGATGATTGTCGCCGGCGGCGGATTCAAGGGAGGATCCACCTACGGCGCGACCGATGACTTCGGTTTCAAATCGGTCGAAAACCGCGTCTACGCCCACGATTTGCAGGCGACGATGCTTAAGCAGATGGGCATCGATCACACGCGATTGACCTACCGGTACGGCGGCCGCGATTTCCGGCTGACCGATGTAGGCGGGTCGGTTGTCGAAGGATTATTGAGTCCCGCATAATATAGAGACGACTTTCAAGCGTCCGGTGTAAACTGGGATATGGGCAACCCTGCAGGCGTGCGTCGTGATTTCGATTCGCTCGAGAAGCGCAGGATGGAGGCGATTCGTTT
>VFZQ01000090.1 GCA_016871135.1 Acidobacteriota bacterium
GTTGGCCCAGCAGACGGCCGACCCGATCAATAAGGCGAAGCGCAATAGCATCATGTTGATCTTATGACATCACGCAGCCCGGCGCGAGGTGCTGTCTAATAGAAGAGTTGAGTCCACAAGTCCTGCCACTCATCGGCACGGTTGTCGCGGTGATCGCGTGTTCGGTCATCGCCTGGACCGCCTTCGGCGCGATTCGCGAAAACGAAAGCAACATTCGCAACGCGGACGCCAGTACATCGTGGCCAACCATTATGGGACGGGTTACGGAAACACGGCTCTCCGCGATTCGTCCGCAGAAGTCGAAGACCACCGATTACAAGGCGATCGTGGAATATACGTATTCGGTGAATGGCCAGTCCTATGAAGGTAACCGAATTCGATTCGGCGCCGAAGGCGAGAACACGCGCGAGAGCCAGCAGGCGATACTGGATCGTTTCCCAACGGGATCGCGCGTTGATGTTGTTTACGATCCCGCCAATCCGGCCAGCGCCACGTTGCTCACAGGCCGGGCGGAGTATCAACAGGCGGGATCGTATTTCGGTTATGGCATCATTGTTCTCTGTTGCGCCGGCATCGTCGCCGCACTCTACACGTTTTGGAGCATTCAATCCCAATGAGACTCTTCCTGCTCGCGGCATCGCTGTTGGCGATGCAAGCCGCCCCAGCCGTCATTAGCGGCGAACGCAAACTCTGGCACAAAGTTACGCTGACCTGGACAGGTCCCGAGGCCGCCGAGGATGGTGCGGTCAATCCGTTTCTTGACTATCGCCTGATCGTCACGTTTACCCATTCATCTGGCACGCGTGTTCTTGTGCCCGGCTATTTTGCCGCCGACGGAAAGGCCGCGCAAACATCGGCGTCATCGGGTAATCAGTGGCGTGCCCATTTCTCGCCGGACAAGACCGGCGAGTGGTCGTATCAAGCGGCGTTCGTGAAAGGACCGCGCGTTGCCGTGGAAAGCGGGGCGGGGCAGCCCGACAGTTCGATCGATGGCGACAAGGGGGCATTCAAGATCGGTGCGTCCGACAAGCGCGGCGTGGATTTTCGCGCCAAAGGCCGGCTTGCCTATACCGGCGAGAGCTTTCTGCGTTTCGCGGGCAACGGTGAGTACTTCCTGAAGATCGGAACCGATTCGCCAGAAACATTGCTCGCCTACAAAGACTTCGACAACACGATAACGCGCAAGACGCCGTTGAAGTCGTATGAACCGCATGTGAAGGATTGGCGCCCGGGTGATCCGGTTTGGAAAGATGGCAAAGGCAAAGGCTTGATAGGGTCACTGAACTACCTCGCGTCGAAGGGCGTCAATTCGATTTCGTTTCTGACGTTCAATACCGGCGGTGACGGCGACAACGTGTGGCCGCACGTGAAGCCCGAAGACAAGCTGCGAATGGATGTGTCGAAGCTCGATCAATGGCAAGTCGTCTTCGATCACGCGCAGGCGCGCGGACTGTATCTGCACTTCAAGCTGCAAGAGCAGGAGAACGACGACAACCGCATCGGCATCGAAGCTCGTACGGGCGATGTGCCCGCTGCGATGGACCAGGGCAATACAGGCGTCGAACGCAAATTGTATCTGCGCGAATTGATTGCGCGGTTCGGATATGCGTTGGCGCTCAATTGGAATCTCGGCGAAGAGAATACGCAATCGGCCGAGCAGCAGCGCGATATGGCCCGCTACATCCGCGACACCGATCCGTACAAGAGCCACATCGTGGTGCACACGTTTCCGAGCTGGCAGGACCGCGTCTACGAGAAGCTGACCGGCGAACAGTCGGTGCTCACGGGCGCGTCATTGCAAATGATGTGGGATCAGGTTCATCAGCGCACCACGCAGTGGATCGTGGCCTCGGCCAAAACAGGCCGCAAGTGGGTGGTTGCCAATGACGAGCAAGGGTCGGCGGGGCACGGCGTACCGCTGGACGATGGCTATCAAGGTTTCGCTGGCAAGGACCGGCAGGGCAAGCCGGTTCACAACATGCACGACATTCGGAAACGCGTCTTGTGGGGCAATCTCATGGCGGGCGGCGCGGGCGTGGAGTATTACTTCGGCTATCAACTGGCCGAGAACGATCTCGTCGCCGAGGATTTCCGCAGCCGTGACAAGAGCTGGGATTACGCCCGCATCGCGCACGAGTTCTTCCGTACCCATCGAATTCCGTTCTGGACCATGCAGGGTGCCGACGGTCTCATCGGCAACGAACAGCACACGAACGCGAAGTTCGCGTTTGTGAAGCCCAACGACATCTACCTCGTCTATCTTGCCGACGGCGGGACGACAAAGCTTGATTTGAAGGACGCGACCGGTTCGTTCAACGTGTCATGGTTCAACCCGCGCGCTGGAGGGCCGTTGCGCAAGGGGTCGGTCACAAAAGTGAAAGGCGGCGGAGCGGTCGAACTCGGCGCCCCGCCGGCTGATCCAGGCGAAGATTGGCTGGCGATCGTGCGGCGGTAAGCCGCTACTTCTTTTCCTTCGGCGGGCTGATCATGATGTGCGCGCCGGCCGTGCCGGGGTACATCAACCAGGGAGCGCTGCTCGCGGTGGTCGGCAGGCCAGTCGACTCCGGCGTTGCGTACGGTGTGTAGACCACCCAGCGCAAGTACGAATCGGCAAGCTCGCCCTTGACCGCGTCGAAGCTCGTACCAGTCAGCACGTATAACATACGCGGCTCCCTCGGCATCTTCACTTTGCCCTCGTCGACTTCCTTCCAACGCTGTTCGTGCCGCGCCTGGCCTTTGTACTGAATCGCCAACTCGCGGCCGCGGGCCATGAATGGTTCGAGATCCTTGTGATAACAGGCGACGTTGATACCTTTGACGGCGGGATCGTCGCCCAGGCAGACCAGGTCGTTGGTGCCCTGACGAAGGGTACCCAACTCGCCCTTCGCGTTGTAACCGAGTACCGTGGCGGCGGCGCGGCGTTCCTTGGGGGCGGGGAGGACCGCGGCGGCGATCTGTTCTTCCTTCGGCGGGACATCGAGCGCGAACAAGGCGCTGGTGAGTAGGAGGGAGGCTGTGAGTTTCATACGGTTCCTCCCTGAATATAACGCAACCTTGCTATTCCTGCACCATCACCCGCGCGCGCATGCCGGCGTGAAGGGAACAGCGGATTTCGAATGTGCCCGCTTCGTCAAACTTCTTGGCAAAGCTGGCGCCATTGGTCATGAACTCGCTGTTGAAGAAGCCGTTCGGCGAAAAGATCTGGTGCTGCACCTGATCGTCGTTGTACCAGGTCACCGTCGTGCCCTTCTTAATCGTCAGATCGCCCGGGATGAACCGGTAGTGCGACATGGTGGCAAGCGGCGCGGCGCCGGAGGCATTGTTCGCGAACCGTTCGCGCCGGAAAGTGAAGTCGTTTTGCGCGCCGGCGTCGAGGTGGCAAATCGCGCAGTTCCCGCTCGCCGACGGCGCCGTTTGCGTGGTACCGTCTGGGCGATAGGCGACGTATTCCCATTCGCCGTTTCGATTCGGACCATAGGCTTCGCCCAAGCCTTGCTCTTTTCGCTTGACGAAGAGCGTGGTCAACGCATCCGGTATGAACCGGCCATTTTCATCGAGAAGGATATTGTTCTGTGCGTCGCGCTTTGAGGTCCAGGACTCGAACAGAATTACCGAGCCGTACGGATAGGGCGCCCAGGGCACCGTGTCGGCCGCGGCCTGATTGGCCCAGATGACGCGGATCTGTCCGTTGTCCGGGCGGTCAAACGTCAGCAACTTCTTAAAGGTCCGCTGGTAGTTGGCGGGGAAGCCAACGCGGTCCGAGGTGGGGGCGGGTGGGGCCTGCGCCTGCAAAACCGAAAAAAGAAGCACGGGGATGCAGCAAGTAATCCTCATAGGCCAATGAGTATACAATGGTCCTCAGGATCGGACAATAGGCGGAGGATGCAATCCGCCTGTCACGGCAAAATATAGAAAATACGATGGATCTATCGCTGTCTGTTAGCGGAGACCATGAGCTGTAAACAGCTCCGACTGTATCCGGCGCGCCGAAAACACGAAGTGTCTTTCATCCGGAGAAATAAGGACGCGCGTAATGAGGTCGACGCCGGTAGTATCGGTTGGCGCAAACAACTTCCACTGTTCCAGGCGGCCCGTCGCCAGTTCGAGTTTCGATACTCGTGATGGTAGAGAAGTGGATCGGACATGCTGGACGTACAGATGCTTGCCGTCTTGGGACCACTGCACCGGCGCGAGAGGTTCGGAGATGAATAACTCGCGCGGCTCGCCGCCGAGCACCAATTCCATCAGCGCACCGGCGGCGGAGAGGTAGGCGATGCGTTTCGAGTCCGGCGCGATGGCGGCGTAGCGGACCATTCCGGGCGCCGATAGTGGCTTCGCGCCGCGGCCGTCCAGCGAAACGCGGAATAGGCGCAGGCCGCTCGACTACGTTTCGCTGGCCAAGGCGAGCAGCGACGCGCCGTCCGGAAAGAACCGCGCCCACTGATATTCGAGTCCGGTTTCGTTGAGGTCGGTCGGCTGGCCGCCTGAAAGCGGATAAAGCCGGAGCCGGCGCCGATCGTCGAACGAAAGCATCAGAGCGCGCCGTGTGTCTGGCGAGAATCCCTGCGCCAACCAGCCGTCGGCCAGGCGGGCCGCTTCGGAAGCGCCGGCTGTTCGAACGAACGCCGCGCTACGGGTGCCGGCCGCTTCGCCGGATTCGTCGAAGAGCAGAGAACTGTCGTTGGTAATCTCGACGGCGCGCGTCCAATCGAACCACGAAACGTCGCCGCTGTCTGAGTAGGATTCCAGCCGCCGAAGGTCGCGGCTCAGCAAAACCGCGCCCGTCGAGGATATGTCGCGCAACGAAACGACGCCCGGGAATCGTCCGACCAACCGCGATGGTGCGGCCCATAGTGCACGCGGTGAACCGTCCCGCGTCGCGGCGAACCACACCTCGCCGTTTGGATGCCAGGCAACGCCATGGACCGCGAGCCATTTCTCGCCTATCGTTGCCACTTCGCCACCGATCGTTGCCACTTTGATCCATCCGGCGTCGTCGTGGCGGACGGGGTGGTCGACGAAGGCGATTTTATTGCCGGCGGCATTGAAACGCACTCCGGAGATCCAACCCGCAGTGCGAAACAGCACATGGCCAGAGGGGAACTCGAGCATGCTTTGCCCTTTGGCAACGCGGACGAGAGCGAGTTGCGCGCCATCCGGATGCCAGTCGGCGCTCATGATATTGTCGTCGAAGGCGACGGGCGTTCCACCGTTCATCGGCACTTTGGTCAGCCGTCCGCCCGAGGTAGGCATTGTGCCGCCGTATTCATACAGCGCCAACTGCCCTTGCCGCGAGACCGAAAACAACGACACCCCGGACAAGCCCAGCGAGCGCGCTTCTGGGCTGACGCCGTTGTTCAAGTAGATCTGCCGTGACTTCCCGTCAAACTGCGCGGAGAACACGACGCTCTGGCCCTCGGGAGCGAAGCGCGCGCCGAAGACCGGGCCCTTCCGAAATGTGATTTGGCGGAATGACGGCGGTTCCGGTTTTCGTACCGCCAGCCAAACGGCGACGCAGGCGAGCGCTGCCGTAATGGCGGGCCAGAAATAGTTTCGACGGCGCGGTGTTTCGATTTCGATGGAAACCGGATTGGCTTCCGGCTCGTAGTAGCTGACCGGCGCGATGAAACGGTAACCGGTACGGGCGAGGGTTTCGACGTAAACCGGGTGGTCGGCCGAATCGTTCAGGGCGGTGCGAAGGCGCTTCGCGGCCGAGTTCAGCCCGTTTTCAAAGTCGACGAAGGTGTCGGCCGGCCAGAGACGCTTCTGCAATTCGCTGCGCAGCAGGACTTCGCCAGGGGTTTCGAGCAGCGCCGCGAGAAGCTGCAAAGGCTGGCCAAGGAGCTTTAGCCGGATTCCGTGTTTACGGAGCTCATTCGACGCGCCGTCGAATTCAAACGGGCCGAAGCGCACCAATCGACGCGGACGAACTGGTGTTGGCGCGGTGCCGGAGGCCATGATTGCAGTATGCCACTGTACGGGCTACTGGTTGTCTTTCCACTCCTCGTACCAGGCCATCTGAATCGCTTCGAGTTTGCCCTCGTTCGATTTGGCCGGGTCGTCGGCGAAGTCGTCGAGATCGGTGATCCACTTGTGCATGTCGGTGAAGCGGATCTTCAGCGGATCCTGGTCGGGGAACTTTTCATACAACGCGATGCCGATATCTTCAAAGTCTGTCCAAGTCAGCTTCTTCATGCGTCGATCTTGGTTCCTTTCATTAGTCCCTGTACGGCGGTGTTCATCATCAACTCGGCGAGCTTAAGCGTCGCCTGATTCAAGTTGTCCATTTTGTTGTGGATCAGATTGTGATCGTTGCCGTGATAGGCCAGGATCAACTCGGCGATTGCTTGATCGACGCCAGCGCGCTCTTCGTCGCTGAGATCCATGTAGGCGTCGTCGCCCTTCGCTTTGTCGACGGCGTTCAAGATGCGATCGGCTTCGACGCGCACCTCGCGTAGTTGCCGCTCGGTGAAGTCCTCTTCGGCCTTCGCGAATGACTCGAGTACGATCGCCTCCACCTGCTCGTCGGAAAGGCCATAACTCGGTTTTACCTCGATCGTTTGCTCTTTGCCGGTGCGCAGATCTTTCGCCGACACGTTCAGAATCCCGTTGGCGTCGATCAGGAACTTCACCTGGATTTTGGCCATGCCGGCGGGAAGGGGATCGATGCCTTTGAGATCGAAGCGCGCGAGACTACGGCAATCGCGCACCATTTCGCGTTCCCCTTGGACGACGTGAATCAAGACGTTCGATTGCCCGTCGACAGCGGTTGTGAACGTCTCGGCGGCGCTGGCTGGAATCGTCGAATTGCGATGAATCAATTTCGACACGATGCCGCCCATGGTCTCGATTCCAAGGCTTAACGGAGTGACGTCGAGCAGCAGTTTATCGGGCACGTGGCCGCTCAGGATGCCGGCCTGCACGGCGGCGCCGAGAGCGACCACTTCGTCGGGATTCAATTCCGTATGTGGCTCGGCTTTGAACAGATTGCGCACGGCTTGACGGACCAGCGGAATGCGCGTCGAACCGCCGACGAGCACAACTTCGTCGATCTGCTCGGGTGTAACGCCAGCGTCCTTCATGCAGTCGCGGCAGGGCGTTAGAGTGCGGTCGATCACCGGCGCGATGAGTTTTTCAAACAGATCGCGCGGCAATTCGCGGCGGTAGGACTTGCCATCGTGATGTACCTCGATCACCGCCGCCATTGCCGTCGAGAGCGCGTGTTTGGCTTCGATCACGGCTCTGCGGACTCGCTGCACGGCGCCTGCGTCGCCGCTGAGGTCGACGCCCCATTCAGAGGCGATATCTTCAAGCGCGATGCGCATCAGCAGGTTGTCGATGTCGTCGCCGCCCAAGTGCGTATCGCCGTTGGTGGCGAGCACTTCGAAGATGCCGTCGTGCAACTTCAAGATCGAGATGTCGAACGTGCCGCCGCCGAGATCGTAGACAGCCACGACTCCGTTCTGCCGCTTGTCCAGCCCATAGGCCAGAGCGGCGGCCGTCGGTTCGTTCACGAGGCGCATGACCTGTATGCCGGCGATGCGTCCGGCGTCTTTGGTCGCTTGCCGCTGCGCGTCGTTGAAGTAGGCCGGCACGGTGATGACGGCGTGTTCGATCGGTTCGCCGAAGAAGGCTTCGGCATTTTGTTTCAACTGCCGCAATACCAGCGCGCTGACGGCGGGCGGCGTGAACTTCTTGCCGCCCAGTTCGAGATGGATCACTGCGTCGGAATCCGGCGCGACGTGGAACGGGAAGAGTTTCAACTCATCCTGTACATCGCCTACGCCGCGGCCCATCAGCCGCTTCACCGAATAGATGGTCCGCTCTGGATGCGTGATCAGCCGCTCGACGGCGGCGCGGCCCACGATCGGTTCGCCTTTTTCCGGGATGGAAACCACGCTGGGAACGATGACTTCGCCTTGCGGATCCGGTATGACGGTCGGCCCGGTCAGGTCCATGAACGCGGCGAGGGAATTCGTCGTACCAAGGTCGATACCGACAACCTTGTGCTCCTTCTGCCCGCCGAAGTCGATTTGAAAAAGTGACATGAATTATTCCATTGTGGCCCGCGCGTCGCGGACCAGATTCTGGAGGTACTTGCGTTTGTCGAGCAGTGCGCGCAGGGCCGGGACCGCGGCGTCGTCGCCCGTGTCGATGCGAAGGAATAACGCATCGCGATCGGCGTCGAGCGATTCGAGCATGGCGTTGAAATGCACTAACGCCGCGGCGACTTGCGATTTGGCGCCGGCGTCCCCTTCGCGCGCCTCCTCGAGCGCCATGTTCAATTCAAAGACCTCTTCGAGCAGGTCGGGAGGCACTTTCTTGGCGTCCGTCTTTACGCCGGCAGCTGTCAGAAAGTACTCGGCCCTGGCTACTGGATCGCGCAGCACACGCCATGCGTCGTTCAGCGTCGCCGTGGCTTGTTCGGCGAACTCGCGCTGTTCCGTCGACGCGCGCGCGTGCCGGTCGGGATGCCACTCCCGGCTGCGCTCGTAAAAGCGGCGCTGGAGTCCTTCGACGTCCAGCGCCAGTTTCTTTTCGACCCCGAAGATCTCGTAGTAGCCGGAGGGAGGCGCTTCCATCGCTACGCGGAGAACGAGGTCCCGCAGCCGCACGACTTCTGCGCGTTGGGGTTCACAAATTCAAAGCCCGACTGCATGATCGATTCCTTGTAGTCGAGCGTCATGCCCTGCAGGAACTTCATGCTCTTCGGATCCACCCACACCTTAACGCCCTGAAAATCGAAGACGTGATCGTTCGAGCGCGGCCGCGTATCGAACTTGAACTGGTAGCTCAAGCCCGAGCAGCCGCCGCCGAGCACGCCAAGCCGCAGGCCGCCGTCGACGCCCTGTTTGGCGAACGCGGCGCGGATCTTTTCCACCGCCTTGGGGGTGACGTCGATCATATTAGTGCGTCACCGCTTCGGCCGGGGCGCCGGCGCCTTGCTTCTCCTTGTAATCGTCGATAGCCGCCTTGATGGCGTCCTCGGCGAGCACCGAACAGTGAATCTTGACCGGGGGCAGACTCAGTTCGTTGACGATATCGGTGTTCTTGATTTCAAGCGCCTGATCGACGGTCTTGCCCTTGAGCCACTCGGTGGCTAGCGACGAACTCGCGATCGCGCTGCCGCAACCAAACGTCTTGAATTTGGCGTCTTCGATCACACCGGTCGAGGCGTTCACCTGGATCTGCAGCTTCATCACGTCGCCGCACTCGGGCGCGCCGACCATCCCCGTGCCGATATCGGCGCGGCTCTTGTCGAACGATCCGACGTTTCGCGGATTGTTGTAGTGGTCTACGACCTTGTCAGAGTAAGCCATGATTTCTGTTCCTCGTTAGTGAGCGGTCCACTGGACCTTGCTGAGATCGATGCCTTCCTTGAACATCTCCCAGAGCGGGGAGAGTTCACGGAGCTTATTGACCACGTCGATCATCTTCTTGGCGACGTAGTCGACTTCTTCTTCGGTGTTAAAGCGTCCGATGCCAAAGCGGATTGACGTATGCGCCATATCGTCGCCCAGGCCAAGCGCCTTCAAAACGTAGCTCGGTTCGAGCGTCGCCGACGTGCAAGCCGAGCCAGACGAAACCGCGATATCGTTGATGCCCATCAGAAGGCTTTCGCCTTCGACGTAGGCAAAACTCATGTTCAAGTTGTGCGGGAGGCGGTGCTCCATCGAACCGTTGATGTAGACCTCTTCGAGATTGGCTTCGAGCGTGGCGCGCAGCCGGTCCCGAAGTCCGCGCAGCCGTACCGATTCGGTGGGCATGTCGTTTTGCGAAATCTCGCAGGCCGCGCCGAGACCGGCGATACCCGGCACGTTCAATGTGCCCGAACGCATCCCGCGTTCGTGGCCTCCGCCGTCCATCTGCGCGGTCAACTGCACGCGCGGACCCTTGCGGCGGACATACAACGCGCCAACGCCCTTGGGGCCATACATTTTGTGCGCGCTGAGCGAGAGCAGATCGACGCCGTCGGCGATCACATTCACTGGAATCTTGCCGCACGCCTGCACCGCGTCGGTGTGAAACAGCACGCCTTTTTCCTTGCAGAGCTTGCCGATCTCGGCGATCGGCTGCACGACGCCA
This sequence comes from Acidobacteriota bacterium, assembly GCA_016871135.1. GTDB lineage: Bacteria > Acidobacteriota > Terriglobia > Bryobacterales > Bryobacteraceae. Next base: position 10,087 of record VFZQ01000090.1, read on the forward strand.
ATTTCGTTGTTCGCGTACATGATGCTGACCAGAATCGTCTTGTCGGTGATCGCATCGCGCAGCATGTCGAGGTCGATCAAACCGTCACCCTTTACCGGGAGGTAGGTAATACGGCAGCCTTTTTTCTCCAGGTGTTTGCAGGTATCGAGCGTGGCCTTGTGCTCGGTGGCGGCAGTGATGATGTGATTGCCTTTCTCGGCGTACATCTCGGCGACGCCCTTGATGGCAAGGTTGTTCGATTCGGAAGCGCCGCTGGTGAAGACGATCTCCTTCGACGTCGCGCCGATCAGCGATGCGATCTGTTTGCGAGCTTTTTCGACCGCGTCTTCGGCGGTCCAGCCATAGGAGTGGTTGCGGCTCGCCGCGTTGCCGAAGTGTTCTGTGAAGTACGGCAGCATCGCTTCCAGCACGCGCGGGTCGACCGGCGTGGTGGCGTGATTATCGAAGTAGATGGGCTTCATGATTGATTGGTGCTAGTTCAGAATGTTTAGATGCGAAGGCGCTTCGCCGGGATGCGGGATTGCCGCGGGCGGATCGGCGGCCAGATCGAGCATTGTCATCGCTTCGAGCAATCCGAGGATGCCTTCGTGGACGCGGCGGAGCGGATCGCGAATGCTGCAATGATCGAGGTGATTGCAGTCCTTTCCGTTTTCGGTAAAGCAGGACGCAAGGAAGACGGGGCCGTCGATGGCGCGCACGACTTGCAGCGCGGAAATTCGATCGGGATCCTGTGCCAGACGGTAGCCGCCGTTAGTTCCATGTACGGAAGCCAGAAATCCGTGTTTGGCCAGCCGCTGCAACACTTTCGAAAGTACCGGAACCGGGATATGGAATCGGTCCGAAATCTCCTTGGCGCTCGCGCTTCGCGGGCGCACCACCGTCAGGTGCTTGAGTGCGATGAGAGCGTAATCGGCTTTTTTCGTGAGCTTAAGCATGTGGCCCGGATATGCGACTGAACAGGTCCTAATTAAACTATATCGCAAACGCGCCCGTGGGGCAATTCAAATCAGACCATTTTGGTCCATGATCTTTTCCCTCATCTCTGAAACGGGACTTGCCGATAAGACGGACAGGGTATCCTGGTCTTGGTGTATAATAGAAATTAGTTTGTTTTCTTTCACTTCGGCGGCGATGGACGGCACGAACGAAGCACTCGAATCCAATCATGATCAGAGTTGAACGGGATCTTATCGCTGGTTCCAGTCGCTCTTCGGAGCGGAGGATCGACCATTGATCCGGCTGTTTCGTGTTTTCATTCCCGCCAGCACAGTCGCCTTGGCGATCAGTGAGATCATCCTACTCTATCTGAGCTTCATATTTGCCGCGTTCATAGTACTATTGAGTCCCGCATAATATAGCGTCACTCCGGCCAAAGAGAAGCCTGTTTCCAGAACGAAGGAATAAGGCGCTTCCTCCGCCGCATCTTGCGGAG
>VFZQ01000091.1 GCA_016871135.1 Acidobacteriota bacterium
GCGTACTACCCAAAAAACGTCCCGTTGACCCGGAACCGTTTTCACACGGTCAAACTGGCGGCGAAGAAGGCGGGTTTGCGCGTGCAGTCGCGTAGCGGCTATTATGGAGAGGCGGCTCCGTAAATGGGTTCAAAGGGCGTTGGTAAAAAGAAAGCGCCGGAATCGACGCAGCGCGAAGCGGAATATCTTCGCGATCTGGTCGAACGGAAGCAATCGGTGCGTCTGCGGTTGAACGACAACCTGGAACACACGGGCACGATCGAGTATTTCGACGGATCGTTCGTGCGTCTAACGCGCCCGGGGCAACCGAATCTGTTTGTGTTCAAGCACGACATCAAGTACATGATTGAAGTTTAGGGAATGGCCTCTTATCTAGAAACCGCGATGGACATCGCGCGCGAGGCTGGCGCGATCGTAACCAGCATGGCCGAGCGGCGGATCGGCTTCGAGTTGAAGGGCGACTTCGATCTGGTGACCGAAGCCGACCGGGCATCCGAGGCGTTGATCGTAGAACGGCTGCACAGCCATTTCCCGGGGCACTCGATCGTTGGCGAGGAAGGTGGAATGCGTGACCGGCAAAGCGAGTACTGCTGGTACGTCGACCCGGTGGACGGCACGACGAACTTCGCGCACGGTTTCCCGGCCTACAACGTCACGATGGCGGTTGAGCGGCAGGGTGAGTTGATCGCGGGCGTGGTCTTCGACCCGACGCGCAACGAGATGTTCGCTGCCGAAAAAGGCGGCGGGGCGTATCTGAATGGCCGGCGGATTCACGTTTCAAAGGCCAAGGGCGTTGAAGAGTCGCTGGTTGCTACCGGGTTCCCGAGCCGCAAGCGGCACGAGAACGTCAACATTCATTTTTACTATCAGTTGGCGATGATTAGCCACGGGGTGCGCCGCGCCGGATCCGCTGCGTTGGATCTGGCGTATGTCGCCAGCGGGCGCCTGGACGGATTCTGGGAATTCGGACTGAACCCGTGGGATATGGCTGCCGGAATACTGCTGATCGAGGAAGCTGGGGGGCGGTGCTCGGACATGGACGGGCAAGCGCGCACGCTTCGCGGGAAGCATCTTTTGGCCGACAACGGATTGATTCACGAGGAGATGCTGCAGCTATTCGGCGAGATCTTCGCCGGACGCTTTCGCTATCAATTGCCGCAAATCCAGGGCTAGACAGGCTTCGAGGGCATTTTAAGATGTGCCGCCCCGTGGCCGGCTATAGGTGTGTCCGTGCAAGAAAGTGGCCGATTCGGTTTCCTTTCAACAGATTGGCGTGTTAGGCTGGTAGTTCTATATGCGAACCGTCGATTTGATCACCCGCAAACGAGACGGCGAGGAACTCGCCGCCGAAGAACTGCAATTCATCGTTGACGGGTACACCCGGGGCGAAATTCCCGATTACCAGATGTCAGCATTCCTCATGGCGACGTTCTTCTCCGGAATGTCCGACCGCGAAGTCGGCGTGATCACCGAGTTGATGCTGCGCTCGGGCGAGACGCTGGACTTGAGCGATATCAAGGGCCTGAAGGTCGACAAGCACTCCACAGGCGGCGTCGGCGACAAGACCAGCCTAATTGCCGCGCCGATCGCGGCGGCGGCGGGAGTCCCGGTGCCGATGATCAGCGGCCGGGCGCTTGGCTTCACGGGCGGAACGCTCGACAAGCTGGAATCGATTCCGGGATTCCGGACGAATTTGACGGTCGACGAGATCAAGGCGCAGGTCGCCAAGATCGGGCTGGCGTTCGCCGGACAGTCAGCGCAGATCGCGCCGGCTGACGGGCTGCTGTACGCGTTGCGCGATGCGTCGGGCACGGTGGAAAGTGTGCCGTTGATCGCGTCGTCGATCATGTCGAAGAAATTGGCCGAAGGTATCGACGCACTGGTGCTCGATGTGAAGGTCGGCAACGGTGCGTTCATTAAGCGGCAGATTCAGGCGCGCGAGTTGGCGCAGATCATGGTGACAATCGGTCGCCGCGCGAATAAGAAAGTGGTCGCGCTGTTGACGGACATGAATCAGCCGCTGGGCTACGCGATCGGCAACGCGTTGGAAATCATGGAAGTGTCGCAGACCTTGCAGAACGGCGGGCCGGCCGATCTGGTGCGGTTGTCGCTGGAGTTGGCGGCGCGGATGATTTTCCTGGCGAAGGTCGCGCCGACGATCGAAGACGCGAGGTTGCTGGCGGAGCAGAAACTGCTGGACGGTTCGGGCTTCAAGAAGTTCCGCGAAGTGATCGCGGCACAGGGCGGAAACCCGCGTGTGCTGGACGACTTCCAACTGCTGCCGAACGCGACGGGCATGCGCGAAATTTCGACACCGCGCGGCGGGTATGTGGCGGGGATCGATGCACAGTTGATCGGTCAGGCCGCGACGCTGATTGGCGCGGGCCGCGCGACGAAGGAAGACGCGATCGACCCGGCCGTTGGCGTGATCCTCGACGTGAAGGTCGGCGCGAAGGTCGATTCGAATTCGGTGCTGTGCCGGCTGTACTATCGCGACGATGCGAACGTCGAAGAGGCGGCGGCACTGGTGGAAGACGCGTTCCGCATTTCGGTCAACGAACCGGAGAAGCGGGAGTTAATTCTCGAAGTCGTTAGCTAACGCACCGCTCCCTTGCGGTCGCGGCTCAGTAAGGGATTGGAGGACGAATGGAACGGTTCACCGGTCTGTTGGGTCTCGCCGCAATTCTTGGCGCGGCGTACCTGTTCTCGGCCGATCGCAAGCGGATACAGCCCCGGTTGATCGCCTGGGGTCTGGGCTTGCAGTTCGCCTTTGCCTTCCTCGTTGTGAAGACTGGCTTGGGCGAGGCGTTTCAAGCGGCATCCATCGCCGTCAACGCATTGTTGAAGTATGCCGAAAAGGGATCCGAGTTTCTGTTCGGCCGCTTGGGAACCGAGAAAGGCCCCGAAGGCGTGGTCTTCGCGTTTCAGGTGCTGCCGATTGTGATTTTTATCGCGTCGCTGTTCGCGATTCTCTACTACTTCGGCATCATGCAAATTGTCATCAAAGCGATGGCCGTCGGTATGCATCGCGTGATGGGCGTGAGCGGCGCGGAATCGACCTGCGTGGCGGCCAGTATCTTTATGGGCCAGACGGAGGCGCCGTTGACAATCCGGCCGTTTCTGGCGGGGCTGACGCGATCGGAGCTGTTCACGATCATGACGTCGGGCATGGCACACGTATCGGGCGCGGTGATGGCGGCGTATGTGAAGATCGCGGGCGTCGATATCGCGCACTTGTTGACGGCGGTGATCATGACGGCGCCGGCGACGATTATGCTGGCGAAGATGATGATCCCGGAGACGGGCGAGCCGGAGACGGCGGGGTCGGTGAAAATTGAAGTGGAGAAGCCGGGCGTGAATGTGATCGACGCGGCGGCGCGCGGCGCGGGCGACGGATTACAGTTGGCGCTGAACATCGGCGCGATGCTGATTGCGTTTGTGGCTTTGATCGCGATGGTGAACGGAATTCTGGAAGCGATTCATGCGAAGGTGGCTTTTATTCCGGGATCGATGCAAGAGATTCTTGGGCTGCTCTTCGCACCGATCGCGTGGATGATGGGCGTGGCGTGGAAAGACTGCGCGACGGTGGGCAACCTCCTTGGGACGAGGCTGGTATTGAACGAGTTTGTGGCGTTTCTCAACCTCGGGCCGGTGAAGGCGCAGCTTGATCCAAGGTCGTTCGTGATTGCGACGTTCGCGCTGTGCGGGTTTGCGAATTTGTCGTCGATTGCGATTCAGGTGGGCGGAATCGGCGCGCTGGTGCCATCGCGGAAGTCGGACTTGGCCAGGCTGGGGCTGCGCGCCGTTGCGGCGGGGACGATGGCGAATTTCATGTCGGCGTGTATTGCGGGGTTATTACTCTAAGCTCCTTGTCACGATCGCTCACAAGTTTACGCTAATAGACTACAGTGGTAGGGTTTGTAAGAAGAGACACTTCATCGCGCGGACGGCGACTAACATGAATGAGCTAATCACACGACTTGCGAGCATACTGAACCTTCCGAAGGCGGCGGCGGTGACGGCGCCAGGGATTGTTGCCGCATTGGCGATTTTCTTGATCTCGGTTCCGTCGTCGGACGGCAAGGATTCTTGTCTGAGAATCTGGCTGTTCAGGCCATCCGACTCGAAAACTTGCATCGATGGCAAGCAGCCTCCCGCTGCGGCTACGAATGCGCCCGAGATAAAGAAGCCCTCCGCTCCGACTCCGAGCGCTTCGGACGCCAAAGCGTCCATTCCGGAAAAATGCCGCATTCCAGCGCCTATTCAGCCTGCATCAGAAACCGAACTGGACCGCAGAATACGACGCAACCAGAGACTCGGCGTCGTCGATCAATGCTTGGAAGAACTCGCCCCATTGATTATCGAACAGGATAAGGAAATCGGGAAGAAAGAAGCGCAGCTCAAGACACTCGAAACCACGGCGGAAGAGCTCGCCAGGAACGCCCGCGAATACGCGGTCAAGAAGAGCCCGCTGGTCGGGGAAGCCGAGCGCCGCGCCAGCGCGGCGCTCGGGAGCATTGCCAGTGCCAAGGCGGATTTGAAAACGGCGGAGGCAAAAAGGCGAGCCTAAACGACGTAAAGATCAGAAAGACTGCGGAGCGGACGGCGCTTGATGCGGGGCTGGATTCAACGCCGCCAGCGACAGCGGCTCCCGCCGCTTCAACAATCGACAATGCGATTCAGTCGGTCACCCAGAGTCTTCTAGGACTGATAGTGCTCGCTGTCGTTTGCGGAATGCTGCTCGAGCCACTCAACCGTGCGCTGATTGGGCTAGTTTTTAACGACCAACTTGCCGGAATATTGAATCAATTGTTCGGACGCGCTGTGATGTACTCCGCCGCGCAGGTGCACGCGAATCCCATAGCGTCGGGACTCGATCCGAATGCGATCTTGTACCCGCAATACGCAGTCGGCAAGAAAATAATCTCGCGGGCGGAGCTGGAAGAACTCGAGACTTCGTATTTGCGGCAATCTGACATCTCGGCTGGAATGTACTTACCTTTGATCGGATTGGGCGTAAGCTGGCACCTTCGCCAAGGGTGCTGTGTTCCATCGCAAGCTTCCGCCATGAACGCGCTCCTGGGCCTTACATCGTTTGGTGCCCTCTTTGCGTTCGCGGCAATGGCGGACAGCAGCGAGGGTAGCCAAGAAAGCCGCTCGAAGCGAAAGCGCGCCGGGGAAAAGTTTCAACTCTTAATCTTAGTCGCTCTACTATTGCTCCCGTTCCTAATATTTTGGCTGGTCTCGGTGCAATCGACCTGGCATTGGTTCGCAGTCTTGCCAACGCTCCTGCTGGTCGCTGGAATCGAGCGATTTCATCGATTCCGCTCGGGCGTACAACAGCTCGTTCTGGGACGCCTGGTCGCCGCGAAGGAAGACGAAGCAAAAGCGCAGGAACAAACGCTCACGCTGAAAGACGCGCTCGCGAAAGCGGTGAAGGAGCAGGTTAAGGCCAGCGTCGACTTGCTGACCGCGGCCCAAAAAGAAGCGGTCGCGAGAAGCGAGGCGGCGATGGCGCTCGACATCGACCAGAACAAAGCGGTTCTCAGCCGGCTTGAAGAGATTCTGAAGAAGATCGAGAAGCCGCAATGATACTGGCCATAGGAATCGAGTCGCGAATGTTGGACGTGTTTGGCCCGGATGGGACCGAACAAATACAACTTCAGGCCGAAAGGTGGAGCGGAGCGTCAGTTGGACAACGAACCATGCTGGTCTATATCGACAGTCACCGGTCACTGGGCGCCAACGGCCTCCCCGCCGGGTTTCGTTGCACGGCATTTGATCCAAGTCAGATCGCCGCCTCCATCCGGAATATTGCCGGGGTCTTGGAAGGTATCGAAGCGGTAGTCCTCCTCGGCGGCCCGCGACTCATCCCTCATTTTGTCGAACCGAATCCGGTTTCGAGCCGGATCATCGATCCGGATGGGTTCGTCGCCAGCGATCGGGACTACGGAAGAATTTCCGAAACGGGAGTACCGGTTGGGCGCATCCCGGACGACGGCACGAACCGAAGCGGGGGATTCGTTCGGATATTGGAACACGCCGAAAACAACCGCGCGCGGCGGCCGTTTTCGACCGGGTCGTTCGCGCTCACCAATCGGGAGTGGGCGGCGGCGGCAACGATCGCGGACGCCATGCCGAGTCCCACCAACCGGCAGTACGCGCCTGGGTGGCGGCTGGCACCGGGGAATCAAGCGGAGATAGAATGCCGGTTCGTCCACATCAACGTGCACGGGTTTAGCGACGACCCGAATTGGAAGGGCTTCAGCGATGCGCGCGGGGAATTTGTGACGGCGCTCGATCCGGCCGCGATTCGCCGGGCTGTACTACCGGGATCGACGGTATTCGCCGAAACCTGCTATGGCGGCGTTTTGGATGGGAAGACGGCATCTACGTCGTGCGCGTTGGCGATGATGGAAGCGGGCGCGGCCTGTGTCGTGGCGGGCACAGGGTTGGTCTTTGGATCGCAATTGGGCCCGGACCAAGATCCGTCAAACGCCGACCACGTAGCAAGGGAATTCTGGAATCTGGTAGCGGCGGGATACCCAGTTGGGCGAAGTCTTTCGGAAGCGCTGGAGCGCTTCGCCGGCACCGAGCCCTATCGGACAAAGACGCAGCGTCAGTTTATTGTGCTGGGAGATCCAACTCTGCAGTAAGTACGAGGAAACCATTATGAGCAAAGTCATTTACAAGATTTGCGGCTGGGCCGCGCTGGCGGCCGCACCGGGATTTGCGCAACAGCCGGAGTTTACGAAACGTTTGGTTGTGTGCTTCGACGCCTCGGCGGCGACGATGGTTCAACAAAAATTCGTGGTGACACCAACGCCCGCCTGCGGCGCGCCGTTGCCGGTGGCAACGGCTACTCGTAAGGCGTTTGACGTACGTGTTGTAAACCGGAGGTTTGGCGACAAATACACGGTCGTCGTGAAAAACGTGATCTCCATTGGTAGCGGGACCATCGAAATTCGTGGCATCGATCCCGCGCAGGTTAAGGCACTCGAGGAGAACACGGGCGCAGCGCCGGGAACACGTTCCGGCAGCCCGACGGCCGCAGTGACGATACCGGAGGTCAAGTTCGCGGATGTGCTGGTGGAATTGCTCAACGAAAAAGACGAAAAAACGACGTCTGGAAAACTCAGGCAGGCGCACCAAGAGATGGCCTCAGCAGTAAGTACGCTCAACGAGCAGACGGCGGACCTCGTCGCGCGGATAGCCGAGCTAAGAGGAACGCAGGGCATCGCGCGGACCACTAGCCAGACACTCGAGGGCTTAATCGACCACATTGCCGCGCGAGGTACGCGCGTGACCGCACTCTCGTTGGTAAACGAGGCGCCGTTTGTCGACGAACTGCGCCTGCTCGATGTTTTGAATTCGGACTTTCGGCAATTTCAGGTACGAGTCGCCGCAACGTCTTTCCAGACGGAGTTAGACGCTCTGTTGGCGGAGATCCGTCTCTATGAGCGCAAGGTAATTCAATGGAGATCCGCAGTGGAGATCGCTTCGGCGGCGAGCGCGCAAGCGAGCGCCTGGTTGGCAATGGCCGGAAATTTCCAGGGCGGAACGCGATTTCTTGAGCTGCGGAAGGAAATTGCCGACAAGCTCCGCACGACCAGTCCGGGCAACATTGACGATGCCGAGCTCAACACTTTGATGGCATTACTGAACAAGACTAGTCTCGGTACGCGGATTTCATCGGCGTCCGCGGCCGAACAGGATGGGATCAGCACGGTTGCCGGAATGGCGCTACCGCCGTCGCCGAGGATTGCCTGGGGCGGGGCGAATACCGCACACTTGAATTTCGCAGGTCGTTTGCGCGTGGCTAACAATGATCTCGCGGACCTTTTTGGAGCGATTAATTCAACGTGGACCCGCAGCAGAGTGAGCGAGCCGGTGCTTATTCCGGGCACGCTGACGGATAGCGGGAACCTGGAAGTGACGTACGCGCTGAAGAAAGAAGAGACATTTAAGCTGTTTCGAATGGAGACGTCGGGTGTTCGAACACTGGGAACGGTGGCGGCGGGCGGCGGCGGAAATCTGAATCCGGCGGTGCCGCCACCCGCGAGCGGCTCGGCCGCGCCAACGCCCAAGGTCGACGAGGTCGCTTCGGGCCGGGTGGACGTACATAAACTATGGCACGCCGCATTGGTCGGCGGATTCGGATTCAGCTCATTACAGCAAAGGACGTTCGCGAATCAAAACTGTCCAGCGCCCAATGCGACGGTGCTGTGTGTGGTCGAGGCGTCGGCAACGCGCCCACAAATCCACTACATGGTGGGAGTACACTATTATTTGGGTCACGCGAAGGATAGCTTTCCGGGAGCGTATAAGAACAAGTGGAGACCTGGGGCGTTCGGAGGCGTTTCGGTGAATAAGACCAATAATTATTATATTGGCGCGGCGGTTGAACCGGCGCTGGGCGTCCACATCGCAGCCGGATACCACCTTGGAGAAGTGCAAAAACTGGCACAGAACGTCGATCTGACCAAGCCTCTGCCACTAAGCGGGAACACGCCGGTTACCGCGGTTCGAACGCCGCCATCGGGTGGATTTTTCGTGATGACCGGGTTCGACTTCAAGATTTTCGGCCAGGTCTGGCAGGGTGTCAAAGCAATTTCACCAACCCCCTAGCGGATCGAAGGAATTCGTGTCAGCCTGGAGAGGGACGATGGCGAATTTCATGTCGGCGTGTATTGCGGGGTTATTGTTATGAGCTCTCTTCGAGAACAGGCCGCCGCGGCGGCTGCGGTCGTACGCAGGCAGATCGGCGGCGTGGAACCGGCGGTGGGGATGGTGCTGGGCAGCGGGCTCGGCGCGTTCGCCGATGAGCTGACGGCGCGTGTCGAAGTTCCGTACGGCGACATTCCGCACTGGCCGGGCTCGACCGCGATTGGCCATGCCGGCAAGCTGGTGTCTGGCCTTCTCGGCACGACGCCGGTGATCGTGCTTGCGGGTCGCGCGCATCTGTACGAGGGCTATTCGGCGCGGCGCGTTTCGTTTCCAACACGCGTGCTGCACACGCTTGGCATACATTCGCTGGTTCTGACGAACGCGGCCGGCGGGATCAACTTAAGCTACAGTCAGGGCGCGCTGGTTGCGCTTTCCGATCACATCAACTTGCAAGGAACGAACCCGCTGATTGGGCCGAATGAGGACGACTGGGGTCCGCGGTTTCCGGACATGAGCGAGGCGTATTCGAAGGAGTATCGGGCGCTGGCTAAGGAAGCGGCGGCGGCACTGGGCTTCACGTTGCCGGAAGGCGTTTACGCGGCGCTATCGGGACCTTCCTACGAGACGCCGGCGGAGATCCGGTATCTGCGGGCGATCGGCGCGGACCTAGTCGGCATGTCGACAGCGCCAGAGGCGATCGTGGCGAATCACATGGGCCTGAAGGTGCTGGCGATCTCTTGTGTCACAAACATGGCGGCGGGTGTACTGGATCAGAAGATCGATCATGAAGAAGTTCTGGAAACGGGGCGCCAGGTGCGCACGCGGTTTACGGAACTGTTGAAGGCGGTTGTGCCGCGGTTGCGGGGCTGAGATGGAATCCGCCGTCGACGCCGCGATTCGGGCGCGTGAGAATGCATTCGCTCCCTTCTCGAAGTTCAAAGTGGGCGCGGCGGTGTTGCTGCGGAACGGCTCGGTGGTAAGTGGTTGCAACGTGGAGAACGCCAGCTACGGGCTGACGATTTGCGCGGAACGGGTAGCGGTGTTCAAGGCGGTCAGCGAGGGTGCGCGGCCTGGGGATTTCGCGTGCGTCGTGGTGGCGACCGATGCGGCAGCATTGACGCCGCCGTGTGGCGCGTGCCGGCAGATCTTGTGGGAGTTTTGCGGCGATGTGCCGGTGGTGCTGGTCAATTTGCGCGGCGAGAGGCGGGAGTTCTTGATGAAGCAGTTGTTGCCGGAGGCGTTCGATGTTTCGAATCTTGGTTAGTCTGGGGTTGTCGCTGTATGCCGCGGAGCCGGTGGATTTGATTGTCTCGGGCAAACATGTCGTCACGATGGATGGCGGATATCGGGTGATCGACGGCGGCGCGGTGGCGGTGCGCGGGGAGCGGATTGTCGCCGTTGGCGCGCGCGCTGAGATCGATAAGGCGTACAAGGCTCGCAAGCGCATTGACCGTCCAAATGCGCTGATTACACCGGGGCTGATCAGCACGCATACCCACGCGCCCATGAGTTTGCTGCGCGGCGTGGCCGACGACTTGCGTTTGCAAGAGTGGCTGGAGAAGTACATCTTTCCGGCAGAGGCGAAGAATGTCACGCCGGATTTCGTGCGCGCTGGCACCAACCTGGCCGTGTTGGAAATGCTGCTCAGCGGCACGACGACGTACACGGACATGTACTACTTCGAAGAGGTCATCGCCGACGCAACGGCGAAGGCAGGAATGCGCGGCGTGTTGGGGCAGACGATCATTCAGTTTCCGGTGCCGGATGCGAAGACGCCGGCCGAAGGGCTGTCACGGACCGAAGCGTTTCTCAAGCAGTTCGCCGGACACCGGTTGATTACGGCCGCGCCGGCGCCGCATGCGATCTACACCAACGCCGATGATACGCTGCGAGCATCGAGGGCTCTGGCCAATAAATATGGGGTTCCGCTACTGATTCACGTGTCGGAAACCAAGCGCGAGTTTGATGAATCGAAGGCCAAACGGGGGCTGACTCCGGTGGCGGCGCTGGCGAAGCTGGGAGTGTTCGACGGCAGGACAGTGGCGGCGCATGGCGTCTGGTTGGAAGACGCCGACATCGGCACGCTGGCGGCGAAGAAGGTGGGAGACGCGCATTGTCCGTCGAGCAACATGAAGCTGGCCAGCGGAATCGCGCCGGTTGCGAAGTTGCTGAAGCAGGGGGTATCGCTGGGCTTAGGGCCGGATGGGCCGGCGGGCTCGAACAACGACTTCAACTTGTTCGAGGAGATGGATCTAGCGGGCAAGTTGCAGAAGATTGCGACGATGGATCCGGAGACGCTGCCGGCACGGACGGTGGTCGAAATGGCGACGATCGGCGGGGCGCGGGTTTTGGGAATGGAGAAAGAGATTGGATCGATCGAAGCGGGCAAGCGCGCGGACTTGATCGCGGTCAGCCTGGATGCGCCGCATGCGTATCCGATGTTCAACGTTTACTCGCAGTTGGTGAACGCGCTCAAGGGATCGGATGTTACCGATGTCGTCGTGAATGGGAAGCTGCTAGTGGAGCAGCGCAAGGCGTTGACGCTGGACGCGGCGAAAGTGCGATTGGCGGCGGAGCGCTATGCGGGCGCGGTTCGGAATAGCGTGGTGCGTTAACCGTGGCCGAGTTTCATCAGCCAAGCCAAGCCAAGCAGCGTGGCCATGAAACAGGCGAAGCAATACACGCCGTAGTGTAGCCGATCTTTGTCGGTTTTCTTGGTCACGACGCCAAGGACGATGGAAATCAAGAAGCCGAACAGGATCGACGCCTCGAAGTGCGAGAGTGTGAGTTTCGGCATCGAGTTAGTCCTTCTCTCCC
>VFZQ01000092.1 GCA_016871135.1 Acidobacteriota bacterium
GCCGCATCGAAGCCATGTCCCGTCTGGCTCTCGGCCGCACGCCGTCGGCTGAGGAATTGACGCGATTGACGCGCTACCTCGACACGCAGCGCACGCTGTTCGCGAAAGAGAAAGACCTGCCCATATCCGTCATTCCCAACGTCGACCGCGTCGAACACGCCGCGTGGGCGGGTCTGGCTAGCGTGCTCCTCAACCTCGACGAGTTCCTGACACGAGAATAACGATGATCGACTTGATACAAAACCGGCGGCGTTTTTTCCAGCAGGTTACGGGCGGCATCGGCACCATCGCGATGGCCGATCTGTTCGCGCGCAACGGCTACGGCGCCGAAGTGAAGAAGCCACACTTCGCGCCGAAAGCCAAACGGGTGATCTTTCTGTTTCAAGAGGGCGCGCCCTCGCAGATGGACCTGTTCGATCCCAAGCCCGAGTTGCGGAAGTGGCATGGCAAGCCGCTCCCGCCGTCGATGACAAAAGACCTAAAGCTTGCGTTCATCAAACCGACCGCGGCGGTGCTGGGCAGCCCTCGCACGTTTCAGAAATACGGGCAATCGGGCATGGACTTGTGCGATCTGCTTCCGCATACCGCCTCGATCGCCGACGATCTTTGCTTCGTGCGCTCGATGCAGAGCGACCAGTTCAATCATCATCCGGGGCAGTTGCTGTTGTTCACCGGGCATAACCAGCCGGGCCGTCCGTCGATGGGCAGTTGGGCGCTCTACGGCCTCGGCAGCGAGTCGGAAAGTCTGCCGGGCTTCGTGGTGTTGTCGTCCGGCGTCGGGACATCGGGCGGCACGGACAATTTCTCGTCGGGCTTCCTGCCGTCGAGTTATGCGGGCACGATGCTGCGCAACTCGGGCGATCCGATCCTGTACCTGACCAACCCGAAAGGGATCAGCGCCGATACCCAGCGTGCGCGTCTCGACGCGATCCGCGATATGAACGCGATGGCACAGACACGGACCGGCGACGCCGAGATCAACGCGCGTATTCACTCCTACGAACTCGCCTTCCGCATGCAGTCATCGGCGCCGGAGTTGCTGGACTTCTCGAAAGAGTCGAAGACGACGCTCGATTCCTACGGCATCGGCCAGGAAGCAACCAACGCGTACGGGACAAATTGCCTGCTGGCGCGGCGCATGATGGAACGCGGCGTTCGCTTCGTGATGCTCATGCACGCGTCGTGGGATCACCACTCGGGGATTAACCAAAATCTCCCGAAACAGACCAAGACGACCGATCAACCGGCGGCGGCGCTGATCAAGGATTTGAAGCAGCGAGGGATGTTGGACGACACACTCGTCGTCTGGGCCGGCGAATTCGGCCGCACGCCGATGTCGGAGATGCGGCGGCCCGAGGACGCCGAGGGCGCCGGGCGCGACCATAACCCGAACGGCTATACGATCTGGCTGGCGGGCGGCGGTGTAAAAGCGGGACAAGCGATCGGCAAAACCGACGATTTCGGCCTGAATATCGTCGAGGACAAGATCCACATCAACGATCTGCAAGCGACAATCCTGCATCTGCTCGGCTTCGACCACACGCGGTTGACCTACCGTTTTATGGGCCGGGAATTCCGGCTTACCGACGTGCACGGCGAAGTCGTCAAAAAAATTTTGGCGTAGAAGCCAAAAAAATATTTGCCTTCGTAACGATGTTCTGAGACAATACGGCGAGCATCAAGCCATCCGTGTCGAAACCCACCCGCCGAAGGAATTCCTTCCTCACGGCGAGGCTGGTACGGTGGCATCAGCATTAGGAGATTTGTAGTGAGAGAAAAAGGTGTCGTGAAATGGTTCAACGCTGCTAAGGGCTACGGCTTCATTCAGCGTGCGAGTGGGGAGGACGTATTCGTCCATTTTTCCGCCATTCAGATGAACGGCTATAAGACGCTCGACGAGGGCACGGAGGTTGAGTTCGAAGTGAAGACGGGTCCGAAGGGCCTGCAAGCCGAGAACGTCGGGCGGCCCTAAGGACCGGAACGACATTTGCACAGATTGGCGAAACGGCCGCTCCCCCGGGCGGCCGTTTTTGCGTCTGCGCGAGAATAGTCCCATGCGCTTCGTGCTCTGCCTTTTCTCTCTCGCCGCTTTTTGCCAGAATCCGCCGGTCGTCCTGATTAACGGCTACCAAGGCCCCCCCTGCGAAAACGCGACCGCCGAAGCCACCTTCGGCCAGTTGCCGCAGAAACTGCGCGACGCCGGCCGCGAAGTGATCTTCTTCAACAACTGCTCGGTGCCGGCCACGTCGGCTAGCCGGGCGACGATTGAAGAGATGGGCGCGGCGCTGGGCACTCGGCTGGCGGCGCTGAGCGCGGCGCAGGTCGATATCGTCATGCACAGCATGGGCGGACTGATTTTGCGCTCGTATCTGTCGGGCAAACAGAACGCCTCGGGTGTGTTTCGTCCGCCGGCCACGCACAAGATTCGGAAGGCTGTGTTTCTTGGCACGCCGCATTTTGGACCTGGATTCGCGGGACTCATTGGCGCGGTCGCGGGCTCCGATCCGCAGGTGCGTTCGCTCCTTCCCGGCAGCCAGTTCATGCTCGACCTCAACACCTGGAATCAAGGTGGCGACGATCTGCGCGGCATCGACGCGTTGGCCGTGATCGGCAACGCCGCGCCAATCGATGGGGTCAACAACGGCGGTGATGGCGTCGTGGCGCTGAGTTCCGGTTCTCTGCTCTTCGCGGCCGGCGATGAGCGCAACCGGGTTGTGCCGATGTGTCACACCGACGCCGGCCCGCTGCGGCTTCTCACCTCCGCGTGCCGTCCGCCATATCTCGCCAACGTTGACAGCGACGATCATCTGTCGTGGCGCATCGTCCGCAGCTTTCTCGCCGACACCAACGATTGGCGAACACTGGGAACGGCGCTATCGCGCGATGCAATCGGCGGCGCGCAAGGAGGCGTGCTGGTAAACCTGCGCGACAAGGACGACAACGCGGTCAAGGACGCGACTCGCATTACGGCGGGCGGCACGGCGCTTGTCAAAGGTTCCGACTCCTTTTACAACGCGTTCGTGGCTGCCGGCGCGCGCGAACTTTCCATCACCACGCCCACCGGCACATCGACGGCGCCGGTGACGATTCCGGCCGGAGCGACGGTGGTGGCAACCGTGAAGCCGGGGCCATGGGCCGTCGCCGCGCTCCCTGCCGCGGGCCGCGTGCCGACGCGCACACTTGCGCCGGGAATGTTCGTTAGTATTTACGGGGCGACGCTGGCTTCTTCGAGCACGGCGGCGTCGTCGCTCCCCTTGCCGGTGACGCTATCGGGAACGCAGGTGTTGTCGGGCACAACGGCGCTCGGCTTGCAGTTCGCCGGGCCGACGCAGATCAACGCGATTCTGCCGGAGAATGCGACGGGGCTGGTGACGCTCGAAGTGAAATCGGCGGCGGGCGCGCACAAGATGAACGTGTTGATTGAACCGGCGGTGCCGGCGATCTTCACGCAGACGGGTACGGGCGCGGGCGCGGCGTCGGCGATTCAGGCGTTGAGCGGGAGCGTGGTGACGGCGGGGTCGCCGGCGAAACCGGGCGATGTGATTAGTCTTTATTTGACTGGCCTCGGTGCGACCGAAACGCGCGACGGATTGCAGTGGGCGCGATCAACGCCGAGGCTTTTCTTGGGCAGCGTCGAAGCGCAGGTGCTCTACGCCGGACGCGCGCCAGGCTTTGCGGGACTCGATCAGATCAACTTCATCGTGCCGGCCGACACCCCGCGCGGCGAAGCGACACCCTTGCGCGTCGAATCGGCCGGGCGTGTTTCCAACGCGGTGACGCTGCCTATCCTGTAGCCATCAACTGCGCGGCCGCGTCGACGCTTCGGGCCACCAACGACTCAGGAAACAGCCACAGCGGTCTGGCTGAGGTTGGATCGGGATAGACGACCGGTTCGCCGGAATCGAAGCGAATCTCGGCGACGATGTGTTCCTCGGACCAGAGCAAAGCTACTCGCATGGCGCGATCGACGCTGACCGCGAGTACGCTACTCCCCATGAATCGCCGTCAACATCGACACCGTGCGCAGATCGACATTGAGAGACTCCAGCGCGCCGCGTACCGCCGCAAGCTGCCCCTCATATGCCGGAAATTCGATGGTGCTATCCAAGCCGGCGTGCGCCAACTCCGGATTGACCGGAAACGGCAACGCGGCCAAAGACTCCAGTGTGTCTTCGAGATGCCGCGACTCCACGTTCACGCGAACCAAAACCAGTTCTCCCTCTTGAGGGGAGGTAAGCAACGCTGACATACTGCTCTCCTTGTCGTTCGGGCAAACGGTTTGATCAGGGAGAGAACGAAAGTACGTCCTGAGGAAGGCCCGTCTGCCTTTAGCACTTTTTACCGTGGTTGCAAGTAGCTGGCTCCAGTCCGAAGACCTTGCCTAAATCACTCCACGTGACCCCAGACTACCATCGCGTTTTGCCGATTGCAAGAACAAATTTGCCGCAGGGAAAAAAGTTCGCCGGGTTAACATCCGATCCGAAACCACGCTCGTAATGAGTAAGGGAGCCGGGTGAAAACCACCCGAAGCCAAGCGCCGCGAAAGCCACGGCGCTATCAAACACCAAACAATGTGCGGCCCACGCGGCCGCGGGAGATACGAATGACTCCATTCAGACAAGGATTGGCCGCGGCGCTATTGTGCGCCGCCGCCGGAACCGTTTACGGTTCAAGCCATCGCGAAGCGCTGGCCGTCCTCAACGAGCCTTGTGCCGACAATACCGACACCTATGCCTGGGTGTCCGACGGTTCGCACGACAAGCTCTACCTCATCATGAACTTCAATCCGTTGCACGAGCCGGGCCAGGGCAACCAAGGCCTGCGCGCCTGCAACGGCTATCGCTACGAATTTCACATCGGCAAAGGCACCAGCCTCGCCGACCGCATCGTCTACCGTGTGGAATTCAAGAACACGCTGCCGATCAGCAAGGCCCCAGGCCCCAACGATCCGCTCGGCGGCGGCAACGAACTGCTGTGGCAGTTGACCGGTGGCAAGGAAACCATGACCGTCACGCGCGTCAAGGGTTCGGACTTCCAGAACGGCCCCAACGATATCGCGCTGCTCGAAGACGCCGACGTACTGCCGAACAACCACGGCCCACAGACCGACCGTTTGGTCTATGGTCTTGGAGCGTTCAAGGGTTACGATTCCGGCGATTCCACTAGCCGCGAAGTCGGTCTCTACGACCAGGCCTTCGTCGACAAGTACATCCACAAGTTGAGCAACGGCGGCCGCGTCATCGCGGGGCAGTTCGACGATCCCTACCAGCTCGACGAGAAGGGCATCTTCGATCTCGTCAACCTTGGCCGTGGCGATCTCGGCGGCATCGCCGGCGCTCGCAAGGGCCCGATCCGCGACGTGTTCACCGGCTTCAACGTGTTCTCGATCGCCCTCGAAATTCCGATGGAGGACATCTTCCCGCAAGGCATTCCCCACAACGGCCAGGGCTTGTCGATGTCGACCGACAGCCTTCTGCGCGTGTGGTCGTCGATCAGCCGCCAACGCGTGCAGACGGTCGATGCGAACGAAGTCATCACCGGCATGAGGGGCTCCGGCGATTGGGTCCAGGTCGGCCGCAACGCGCTGCCGCTGTTCAATGCCGGCCTCGTCGGCACACAGCGCCACACCACGTACCTGCGCTCGACTCCGATGAAGGACGTCTCCAACTTCGGCGCCGACATCCTGTTCCCCGTGCTCGTTCGCGACCTCGACGCGCTCGGCATCTACAAGGCACTCGGCGTACCGTCCGATGCCGTCAAGTCGCTGCGCGGACCGCGCCTCGACATCATCCGGGCCGTCAATCTCGGCCGCCCGATTCCGATCGAAGACGGCTCGACCGGCGACGTCATCACCATCGACGCGGCCATCGATTCGTCCTTCCCCAACGGCCGCAAGCTCGGCGGCGGCACCGCGCCGAATCGCCATCAGGTGAATGTGAACACGGTTCTCATCAGCCTGATCGGCGCGGGCGATCCTGGCGCCGGTCTAGCCAAGGGCGTTGAAGTGAACGACAAGAACTTCCTCAATCGCTTCCCCTTCCTGGCTCCCGCGCACCAGGGCTTGTTCCAAGGCCACGGCGGAACGAACGTTCCGACGCAGCCGGATATTCCTCCGGTTCAATAACCATGAGGAGAACGGGCGGCGCCGCAACCACGGTGCCGCCCTTCAACGATTCCATGAAGACGTTTCTTTTACTCGCCGCGCTGCCGCTCGCCGCGCACGATCTGTGGATCGAGCCGACAACGTTCTTTCCTACGGTAGGGCAAGTCGTCGGCGCGAAGTTGCGCGTGGGCCAGGACCTGCTCGGCGATCCCCTGCCGCGCTCGACGCCGCTGATCAACGAACTGATCGCCGTCGACTCCGCCAGCCGCCGCGCGCTCATCGGCCGGGAAGGCGCCGATCCCGCCGGCATCGCCCGCATCGATAGCGCCGGGCTTACGATCATCGGCTACCACAGCAAGCCATCGGTGGCCGAACTGCCGGCCGAAAAATTCAATGCCTATCTGAAGGAAGAGGGCCTGCGCGTACCGCCCGCGACCAAGTCGCCCGTGAAGGATTCGTTTCTCCGATGCGCCAAGACGTTGATTCAGTCGGGCCCCGGTGGCGCCGATCGCGCGCTCGGCTTCCCATTGGAACTTGTCGCCGAGAAAAACCCGTACGCGCTCACCGGAGACCTTCCGGTGCGACTGACCTACCAAGGCAAGCCGCTCGCCGACGCGCTTGTTGTCGCCTTCAACAAACGGAACCCGGATGAAAAGCAGTCGCTGCGCTCCGACGCGCAAGGCCGCGTGCAGTTCCGTGTCGACGGCGCCGGCATGTGGCTGGTGAAGGCCGTGCATATCGTCCCGGCCGGCGCGGACTGGACGAGCTACTGGGCTTCACTCACGTTCGAAAGGAAGACCGCAAAATGAAATCGCTGTGGCTTTGCGCGTTGTCGCTGACGGCGCATGAAATCGGCACCACCCGCGTCGTCGGCACCATCGGCGAACAGTACAAAATCGAAGTCACAACGGACGCCGCCTCGCTCGACGAAAAACTCGCGCAGTTCGGAAGCTTCGAAGAGGCTTACCCGCGGCGCATGAAGATCTTCTTCGACGGCGCGGCCGCGCAGCCGGCGATTACACGCAGCGGCGATGTCATCGTTATGACCGGCGCCGTGCCGCAAGGCGCAAAGACTTTTTCACTTAAGAATGGTTGGAATTTCTCGACGTACGCGCTGACCGTCAACGGCGTCACCGATTGGGTCGGCGGCGGCGAATTGAGCAAGACGTATTCGCTCGACGCGCCCGCGAAGTCCGAAGTCGTCCGCCAGTATTTGTGGCTCGGCTTCACGCACATCGTTCCACTCGGATTGGACCACGTACTCTTCGTCTTGGGCTTGTATTTATTGAGCGGCAAGTGGCGCAGCGTGTTGTGGCAGGTCAGCGCATTCACGCTCGCGCATACGATCACGCTCGCGCTTAGCATCTCCGGTGTCATCGCCGTGCGCGCGGAGATCGTCGAACCGCTGATCGCCGTCTCGATCGCCTACGTCGCCGTTGAGAACATTTTGCACAAAGAGTTGAAGGCTTGGCGCATCGCGCTCGTCTTCGGTTTTGGCCTGCTGCATGGGATGGGCTTCGCAGGCGTGTTGCAAGAGCTCGGCCTGCCGCGCGGTGAGTTCATCACGGCGCTGCTGTCGTTCAACATCGGCGTCGAATTCGGCCAACTCGCGGTCGTGGCCGGGGCGTTCGCGTTGATCGGCTGGCGCTGGTCGGAACGCGAGTGGTATCGCCCGCGCATCGTTGTGCCGGCGTCGGTGGCCATTGCCTGCATCGCGGTTTTCTGGACTGTCGAACGCATATTGGCCTGACCGGCGCTGTTGCGCTACTCCGACGCCGCGGTAAATTCCGGGCACAAGCCATGGTGCGAATCGCGCGCATCGGCGACCTCGAGTTTCGGCGCGGTGAAACGGAACACCGGGTATTTGACCTTTTGGAATAACGACTGAAATTTGGCCGACTCGATGGACCGATGGATCTCCTCCATGTCAGCCGGCCGAAAAATCTTGCAGCCGGCCTCTGGATCAAATTCCTTGTGCAGCGGAATCTCTTCGATCATCCAGAATTCATCCGTGTCGACGTATCCGCGCCATACCAGAGGGTTCCATCGCGTTGGCCAAGCTCCCACGCGATTCGGCGTCACGCCCGAATAAATGCGCGACTGCAACGTCTCTATCGCGCGTTGATGCATTACTGCGTGGGCGCCGATCCACAGCACCAGGAACGCAAGCGCGAACAAGGCCCATCCCCGTCCGCTCTGCTTCTTGCTCGCACCGATTTCACCGCTCACCAGGTTCGACAACATCGGTGCGCCGACACTCATGCCGAGCACTCCGATCAACCAGGGGCTGCCCGATCCCAAGATATCGAGGTGCAACTCGAGCAGACGAAAAACGGAGTACACCCCAACTCCAATCAAGGCCAGAAACGCATCGCGCCAACTGAGTTTCACGCCCGTCCCGACGAACGCGATCGGCAGGATCGAAGGCAAATTACACCCAACGACTAGCGACGGCGCAGCATTCCGCGTAAAACGGTTCAACCCCGAGCGCGCCAACACGACGCCCGCCAAGGTCAATGTGACGTTGTCCACGGCTTCCTTTCCAAGTATCCGCGGGGAATCCGCAGCGTCAACGCATCCGGCACGACCTCAAACTGCGCCGGCAACGCGCCAACCACTTCGCCGTCAATCTGCACCGGCACGCGTCTGCCGTCGACGGGCGTGCACGAAACGCTTTCGGCGCGCTCAAAGGACGTCCCTGGCAAAAGGTGTGCAAACCGCGCGGCCACGCCCGCAAGATAGGGCAGGTAGCGCAGCGAGTTTTTCCCCGTGAACGATACGGTTTCAAAGCAATCGTCGATCAGACTCACGTTGCGTGCAATCTCCAAATCGCCGCCGTAGTTTTTCACTCGGCTGATCAACACAAAACTGCGTTGCGACGCTGCGCCGTCAATCACGGCCTGAAACTGCGGCAGCGATCGCGCGAACATCGAGAATCCGGCGATCCAATACGCCACCTTGCCCATCTTCTTTTTCAAGTCCAGATTCACTTCGCTCGCCACGATCGCGTCCAGCCCAACGCCGGCCATCGCGAGAAAGTATCGCGAAACGCCTTCCTGCAAGGTCATCTTGCCAACGGCAATCCGCACGTCCTCGGACCCACTCACAACACGCCGCACCGCACGATCAATGTTCTTGCCGATCCCGGTCTCCACGCACATGCAATTCGCCGTGCCGCCGGGCAACATGACGAACGGCGTCGAAGTGCCAATCACGCCATTGGCCGTCTCGTTAATCGTCCCATCGCCGCCAAACGCAACAATGCGCCGCGCCCCGCCCGCGATCGCATCGCGCGCGATTTGCGCCGCCGTATTCGGTCCGGTCGTCGGCCGCACTTCAATCTTGCCGAATGGCGCCAGCGCGGGCACGATTTTTTCAACGATCGACGGGTTGCGGCGGATCGCGCCCGCCTTCGGGTTATAGATAAAAGCGACGGTTTCGATTCTCTCAGTATCGTATGGGCGGTTATCCTCGAAGGATGGGTCCAGGGAAATCTCCTCAGGAACAAATCGAATCTCTGCGCGCCGTTCTGCGCCGCCACGAGCATCTCTACTACGTACTCGACCGCCCCGAAATCAGCGATGCCGAATACGACGCGCTTCTGCGCGAGTTACAGCAACTCGAAGCCGCCAACCCCGCGCTTCTCACGGCCGACTCGCCCACACAGCGCGTCGGCGGCGCGCCCCGCGAAGGCTTCGTCAAAGCCCGTCACTCCTCGGCCATGCTCTCGCTCGACAACGCGCTCAACGAAGACGAACTGCGCGACTTCGACCGCCGCGTCCGCGAACTCCTCGCCGGCGAGGAGTTCCGCTACTTCGCCGAACTCAAGCTCGACGGCTTGTCGATGGCCGTGCGCTACAACGGCGGGTCGATGCAACTCGCCCTCACACGCGGCGATGGCGAAGAAGGCGAAGAGGTCACTGAAAACGCGCGCACCATTCGTTCGATTCCGCTCTCTACGCCCGACGCCACCGCTTTCGAAGTCCGCGGCGAGGTCATCATGCCCAACGCCGCGTTTCAGAAGTTGAACGCCGATCGCGAAGAAGAAGGCCTCCCGCGCTACGCCAACCCGCGCAACTCCGCCGCCGGTTCGTTGCGTATGCTCGACCCCAAGGTCACCGCCGCGCGCCAACTCGACTTCTACGCCTACTTCCTGCTCGTCGACGGCGCTCCCTCCCTTCCCGCGCATTCGGAAAATCTAGACCGGCTGCGCGCGCTCGGATTCAAGGTCAACACCGCCTGCCGCCTCTGCGCCGATCTCGACGAACTGCTCGCCTTCATCCGCGAATACGAAAGCCAGCGCGATTCCCTGCCCTACGAAATCGACGGCGTCGTCGCCAAGGTCGATCGCGTCGAGCAACAAACCAGACTCGGCTGGACTTCGAAATTTCCGCGCTGGGCCATCGCCTTCAAATACGCCGCGCGCCAGGCCGAGACCGTCGTCGAAAAGATCGACGTCCAGGTCGGCCGCACCGGCGCGCTCACGCCCGTTGCGCATCTGCGCCCCGTCGTCGTCAGCGGCGTCACCGTCAGCCGCTCGACGCTCCACAACGAAGATGAAATCGCGCGGCTCGGTCTGGCCGAAGGGGACACCGTCGTTGTCGAACGCTCCGGCGACGTCATCCCCAAAGTGGTGCGCGTCGTTAAGCAAGGCGACGACAGGCGGCTCTTCACAATGCCCGTGGAATGCCCTGTCTGCGGCGGCGCCGTCATACGGCCCGAAGGCGAAGTCGCATGGCGCTGTGTGAACGTCAACTGCGCGGCGCGGCTGAAAAATTCCGTGCTTCACTTCGCCTCTCGCAGCGTGATGGATATCACCGGCATGGGTGATGTCCTCGTCGATCAACTCGTCGACAAGGGCCTCGTCAAGAGCGTCGCCGACATCTACTCACTCACCGCCGAACAACTCGCGGGCCTCGATCGCATGGGCGACAAGTCCGCCGAACGCGTCATCGCCGGCATCGCCAAATCGAAGACGCTCCCGCTGCCGCGCCTCATCAACGGACTCGGGATTCCTTTCGTCGGCGAGAGCACCGCTGTCGATCTCGCCGAGGCGCTCGGCTCCATCGACGCCCTTCGCGACGCCGACGAACCCACGCTGCAAACCACCGAAGGCGTCGGCCCGAAGGTCGCGCAGTCGGTGCGGCGCTTCTTCGAAGACGCCAACAATCGCGAACTGGTCGAGCGCCTGAAGTCGGCCGGCCTCACGATCACGCATCAGAAGGTCGATCGCTCCGGCGGCGTACTCGCCGGCCTGACGTTCGTCCTCACCGGCACGCTGCCTACCATGGGCCGCGACGAAGCAAAGGCGTTGATCGAAGCTGCCGGCGGGAAGGTCAGCGGCTCGGTGAGTAAGAAGACCAGCTACGTCGTC
>VFZQ01000093.1 GCA_016871135.1 Acidobacteriota bacterium
AAGTCGCTCCGCAAGATGCGGCGGAGGAAGCGCCTTATTCCTTCGTTCTGGAAACAGGCTTCTCTTTGGCCGGAGTGACGCTATATTATGCGGGACTCAATAGTTGCATGAGGGGTTCATTGGCGCGAACGAGCCGGTCATTCAGCGTAGTCCTAATGGCAGTGGTTGCAGTTGCGGCTCAGGAGAACGGCGTTGTCTCTCATGAAGCTGGCAAGCTGAACGAGCTAGAGAAAAGCCTGATTGCCAAAGTGAGCGGCGCCAGACCTTCATTTTCGATCCTACGGCGAACCCCGAATTCGACGACCGGTTTGATCTACCGGGCGCTCACGGGCGAAGCCGAACTGCACGAGGAATTCTCAGACGTCTTTATTGTTCGATCCGGCAGCGCGACGCTGGTTCTCGGCGGAGATTTGCAAGAGCGACGGGCGGTCGGTCCGGGTGAAGTAGCCGCGAAATCGATCGCGGGCGGTGAAAGACGCAAGCTCAAAGTTGGGGATGTGGTTCACATCCCAGCGAAGTTGCCGCACTGGGTGTTCCTGGATCCAGGTGAGACCGTGACCTACCTGATTATCAAGCTCAAGGATTGACTGGCTTAGACCTTTCGCGCGACAGCGATGATCGAAGTCGGTGACCACGGGAGCATCGGATCGATCTTGCGCCAAACGCCAACCAAGCGGTCGAACATCTTGAGTTGGAACGGGCTGACGGTGTCTTTTTTCAGAATTCGCCCCGTCACGTACCAACCGGGGCGAGAGACGCGATTGAAAGAAAGCACGTCTTCCACCTCGAAGCCGACTGAGCGCATCTTCTCCCGCAGTTCGTCTTTCGAATACCGGCGGTAGTGGCCGAGAACCTCGTCCAGCTTTCCGTAAACACTCTGGCCTTCCGGAACCAGAACGATGGCGCGGCCACCGGGCGCCAGAACCCGCTTCATGGTTTCAAGCCCCTGGATATCGTCCTTGACGTGCTCGAGTAGGTTCAGGCAAACCGTCGTATCGAATTTGCTGACGTAGGGATCGAACTGATCGGGCCGCTCCAGATCTCCCGTGTGAACCGAAAGCTGCGGGAGATTGGAAAGCTTATTGGCCAACCGCGACAAATGTTCGCCGTCGATATCGGAGGCGACATACATCTCTCGCGTTGGGCAGAGGATCTTCGTTAGATTCCCCATGCCGGCGCCAAACTCCATCACCCGTTTTCCGACGTAGGGCTTGATCGTGTCGGCCATCCAGCGATTAAACCGCGGAGCCATCGAAAACGTATGCAGAATCTGCTGGCCGTGATCGCGGTAGACTTCGTTCGATAGCGCGTGCCGCAGAATCGTAAACGCTGCGTCGAAGGCGTCGGAAAGTCCAATCTTCTTGCCCTCTTCGTAAGTCCGGCCGTTGTAGCTGATCGGCACCTCGAAAATCCTTGCATTGCGTTTGGCCAGTTTGATCGTGAGTTCCGGCTCGATGCCAAATCGCTCACTCTTCAGTGGAATGCTCTGCAATAACTGGGTGCGCGCGGCCTTGTAACAGGTCTCCATGTCGGTCAGATTGAGATCGGAGACCAAATTACAGGCAAGCGTCAGCATCTGATTGGCCATGGAATGCCAGAAATACAATACGCGGCGCTCTTCACTGGTCGCAAAGCGGGAACCGAATACGGCGTCCGCGCGGCCATCGGCCAGCGGGCGCATGATGCGCATGTAGTCGGCGGGATCGTACTCGAGGTCAGCGTCCTGAATGATCGAAAACTCACCCTTCGCTTCGTCGATCGCGCGCCGGATTGCCGCGCCTTTGCCTTGATTGTTCGCCTGCCGGAAATAGCGGATGCGTGGGTCGCTTTCGGCCATCTTCTTCACAATTTCCGGCGAAGAGTCCTTCGAACAGTCGTCTACAACCACAACTTCGCGTTCCATCCCGTTCGGAAGCGGAGCCGCAAGCGAACGGCGTAGGATCTCGGCGACATATTGCTCTTCGTTATAGAGCGGCACCAATATGGACAGCGTTTGATTTGGCATGGATCGCGGTGAGTGATTACCTATCGACACTTTGAGGGTAACGCTTTAGGGCCGCCACCGCTCACAGCTCGCTGAGCGCGGCGATTAGGGCCCCTTTCGCCGTCGCCGTAAGGGGATTCTCCGCCAGCCGAACCTCGGAGATCGGAACGGGGAATTCCGCCGACCGCAGCGCCTCTTCGAATCGATTCTTAAACCCGGGTGGCATTGCGCTGCCGCCGCTGAGTACAAGCGGAATCGGCCTTCCGAGTCGCGGCAGGCTCTTCGTCTGGGTGAAAACGTCTTTCATCGCACCGACCAAAGTCGCAATCAGGTCGTCGTAGTAGACCGTGATTACCTGATGAGCCTTCTCCTGTTGCAGCCCTCCGAATTCGAACGAATTCTCCTTGATCAGGCGAACGCGATTGGCAAGCTCGTTGGTTACCGTGGCGGCGCTCGAGTCGATGTAGTCGCCCGCTTTCGGTACGCTAAACGAAATCACCGGAACGGCCAAATACGACATGCAGACGTTACAAAGCCCGCCACCCAGACTGACCCCGATACCGGTGTAGTTTGCCCCTTCAAGTTCCGAGTAGACGACCGCGAGGCCCTCGCTCACACCCCGGGCGTCGTAACCGAGATCGCTCAACATGTTCTTCAAGGTCGCGTCATGAAAGGTCAGCGTGTCGGCCGCCCCCGGTGGCGCCGCGGGGACCGAGTAGAACAGTTTCTGCCGTGCATGCTTGGCCGGGCCGACGAGATTCGCGATCAACTCCTGAATCATCGTATGACTTTCCGGCTCATTGGGATTAAGGAAGCCCTTGTGCATCGGACGGCGGATCTCGCCGCCGAGCAAGTCGGCGAAGCGCTCGCTCTCGTTGCCCTGGACAAAAATCTCCGCGCCCCGGACCGTGTGCGGCACGTTTTCTTTCCGAAGCACGTTTTCGGTGAACTTCGATCCCGGCAGCGTCACGAACGAGTTTAATTCGCTGCGATAGATGTAGCCGGTTTCGCTCGGCCACGCGGCCACGATACGGCTTGTTCCTACGTCAAGGCCGACGGGTGTGGAGCCGTCGGAATAGCGGAATGTCATGGGTTGGATGTCCTGGCGGATACAGCGGAAAAGTCGGGCTGGCGCTTCAATTCGGGCAGTGCGCGGTAGCGGTTGATGAGAATTCTTCGATAGGCCGCCGTGCTCAGATTTCGGCTGGTGGCCTCCTGTCGAAGCACCGTTTCACCCGCGCTGATGGCATCCTGCAACTCCTCGCTGGCGACGTTGGCATAGGAATCGTCGAACCGGAAACCGAACAGCGTAATCGCCGGCAGTGGCGTCAGGTAGTTCTTCGGCAAGCCGACCGCCTCGAAGGGAAATCCTGACGCCCAGTCCACGTGCCAGCCGACGCCCATGTTGGACGGATTCACCGAAATCTGCGCGTGTGGCACGCAGTTGACCGCGCGGATACGGTAGCGCGTGCGCAGCAGTTGCGTCAGCAGCCGCGCCGACTGCACCTGTGCCTCGGTGGCGGTCGGTTTGCCGTCCGACCCGCGCGTCTGACCGTCGAAAGCCACGCCGATGAAGCTGTGGTTCATGTTGACGTAAAAGTACTTATCGTCGGCCCAAACAGAATTGCCGGCGTGATTGGCCGGCTCGTTTTCGGGTACGGTGCGGAACACACGCCCAAAGCGGTCGATGACAAAATGATAGGCGCGCTCCCCGCGCACAAAACCCATCTGGCCGCTCGACAACCGTCGCAACTGTTTGTTGTTGTCTTCGTTGTAGTCGATACTGTCCGACTCGGTCATATGGAAGACGATGCCGTGCGGTTCGGTCGACTCTTCGCGCGCACCGGTGTCGATCCGCCACCGCTGAAACGGCCGCGCGCCTTGTGTCCGCGCCGTGAATCGTTTCTCGATGCGCAGACCGTTACTGTAAAGCTCGTGGTCGCTGGCCGACTCCACTTGCCACAATCGCGGAAGCAAATCGGCCGGCGCTACCGGCTGGTTACGCGGAGAGGCGCCGTCGGTAATCATTGGCGCCGGCAGCAGCAACACAAAGCCTAGAAACGCGCTCAACCGCTGCGCTCGTGCATCCATCAGCGCTTTTCGAAACGGCCGGCCGCCCCAAAACGCCGCCGAGCGTCGCAGATAGCCCAGCCTCTCGACCGGACTGTCAATCCGCCCGGCCCGCCACTCCACCCACTCGGCGAGCGCCCGGCTCGGGACTTTCATCGAATTGTGGGCGACTGTGTGCATCCGTTGCAGAGGTCCACTCCCTCTATCGGCGGGTAATACTCGGTTAACTTATAGTACGAAAAGACTAATCAGACAGCAAGATTTGTCCGAGGCCCCCGCTAGAGCGTTAAAATGGAAGGGACTCATGGATTCCGTTACTCGTTACAAGCAAGACCTCGCCGGCGTTGTCAACGCCATCGATACCGACCAGGTTCGACAAGTCATCGGGCTCTTCGACAGCGCCCGCGAAACCGGCAACACAATCTTCGTTTGCGGCAACGGCGGCAGCGCCGCCTCGGCCTCGCATTTCGTTTGCGATGTCCTGAAGGGCGCCAGCTTTGGCAAGGCGAAGAAGTTCCGCATCATGAGCTTGAACGACAACTTCCCCACGCTCACCGCCTACGCCAACGACGTCGGCTACGACGTCATCTTCGCCGAACAACTGAAAAATTTCGCCAAGCCGGGCGACGTGTTCCTCGCCATCAGCGGTTCCGGCAACTCGCCGAACGTGTTGAAAGGCATGGAGACGGCCAACGAAATCGGTTGCCGGACCATCGCCTTCACCGGCCGCGATGGTGGCAAGCTTGGGCCCATGGCCCAGTTGCACATCCACATCGCCAACCCACACATGGGCCGTATCGAAGATGCGCACATGATTATGTGCCACATGGTGGCCTACCACTTCATGGAAGAATCGCCGGCCAACTGATCCGGATTGCCCGCGTTTCGCGAGATAGTAGTCAGGAGGCAATATGAAATTTCAATTGTTGCTGTTGACAGCTCTCATGGCCGTTCCGGCCGCCGCCGATGTACGCGTCCGTGTGCGGGTTGGCGCGGGTCATCCCATCGCCCGGCCCCATCGAAACGTGATCGTGAGGCCCGTGCGCGGCCCCGTGGTCGTGCGCACCCCAATCTACGCGCCGCCAGTCATTTGGACGCGAACCGTCGTCACGCTGCCCGCGCGCGACCGCCTCGTATGGCAGGACTCCGAGACCATCCGTAAGCGCGAGGATTGGGTCGACACAACCCTCAACGTCAACAACCGCGGCAACGCGCTGTTCTTAAACGTCGACGGCCGTGCCCGCATCGACTTCGCCGAGATTCACTTTCAAAACGGCAACGTGCAAGTCGTCGATTTCAGGGACAGCCAGACCGAGAGCGGCACTTTCCGCCTGCTCGATATCAAAGACGGCCGACACGTCGAAGCCGTGCGGCTGATCGTGAAGTCGGAATCCCGCGAGTCCAAAATTACGGCGTACCTGGCGAAATAACGGTCGCCGCACAAAGTTATGGCTGGGAGACAGGGATTCGAACCCCGATAAGCAGAGTCAGAGTCTGCTGTCCTACCGTTGAACGATCTCCCAGCACTGGACTCCCCCAGTATAAATCACCACGTGCCCATGCGCAAAATCACACCCGACGACAATTGCAATCCCCGGCTGTAGGCCCGCCCGTCAATCGCTCCGGCCCAAGACTTCGTATACTCCACCGTCGCCACGCGCAACGCCACCGCCGGGTTGAGTCGCACATCGATTCCCGTTCCCGCCATCAATCCAAGTCCGTTCCGCGTTTCGCCCTTCGTGTACAACTCCTGCGCCGGCATCGGCGCCCCTGTCCTACGCGCCTCCGCCTTCAGAATCGCCGCGCGCGCCACGTCGACCTCATACCGAGTGATCTTGTTTCCGCCCACCAGCACCTGCGCAAACGGGCTCACGCGCCGCTCCGCCGCCGGCGTCCAGCGAGGCCCAACACCGTAGAACAAGGTATCCGCCGACCGGTTGGCCGCCAGATCCCGCAACTGGCACCCGCTCAACTGCGTTACGATCTGCCAGTCCGCCGACACCCGGTACGCCGCCTGCCCGCCCCCGCCCGCGCACTGCGTACCCTCGAACCGTGTCCAGATCGGTATCGCCGTCAGTTCGAACTTCGCCGCCAACGGAAACTCCCGGGCCCCTTCCGGGGCCAACGTCGCCGGCGCCCGATAATGCCCCGCCGTAATACCTCCACGCGTATCCCGATGCCACGGCGACTTAAATCGCATCGCATTGGAAAATGACCGCGTCGGATTGAGCCAACTCCGCACCATCATGCGGGCCCACTTGTTCTCGAATCGCTCCTCCAGCCGCAAGACAATCTTCTCGTCCACGATATCCTCGGCGATCAGCCAGCCCGTTCCGATAATCGGCGTCACCACGTGATCGACAAAACCCTGCTGCGGCCGCCGCGACTGAATCTTTCCGATACTCGCTTCACTCACCGGTCCCAACTCAAACAGTGAACTATACACAAACGCCGCGCCCATCGCCTTCATCCGGCTGCGCCAGTACCGCGGATACCGTCCGAATCGCAACATCCGCTCTCGCGGGCTGTTCTGCAGGTAGATGAACCCGGTGATCGATCCCTGGATCGGATGCCCGATGTAGTTCACCAGGAACGGATCGCCGTCCCCCCAACCATGCATGCTCGAGACCGATTGCGCATACCCCGCCCAGAACGGACCCTTCATCCCGACGCGCGTCCCACGTTCTGTTCCCAGCCGAAATGCGTGCTGTAATCCCGTAAACAACGCCGCCTGCCGCGCCATCGAGCCCCAGTCGACTTTACTCTCAACTGCGCCGCCTTTCGAAGGTCGCGCCGGATCGATCGCCGGACGAATGGCGCCGGCAACAGCCCCCGCGTCGATATTCCCGTCTTCCAGCGCATCCGCTGGCTGAGCCACGAGCGTCAGGCCCGAAACGAAACACAAGATCGAGAAAATTCTAAAACCCATCGCCAGCATTCCCATTTTGACCCACCCACGCGTCAATGTCACTAACGTCCGCGCCGCCTCCGAAGTTCCAACTCCTGCCCATAGACCTC
Source organism: Acidobacteriota bacterium (assembly GCA_016871135.1). GTDB lineage: Bacteria > Acidobacteriota > Terriglobia > Bryobacterales > Bryobacteraceae. The sequence continues at coordinate 7,073 of VFZQ01000093.1, forward strand.
TCGAAATACCTCCGCTGCACGCTCACCGGCCCAGATCTCCAAATTCATGCCCGCGCCCGACGACAGCGCGATCACCGTCTTTTTTTCCTGCATTTCTATTTCCAAATTTTCGACTCGCTGCTCATGACTCCGATCCAGCGCATCGGCCAGCCTTAACAGCGGGATCATTCGCAACACTTGCCGCTGCGTCGCCGGCGGAAGTTTCTGATAGAACACATGCCGCGCCGCCGGCATCGACCTCCGATGAAACCGGCACAACTGGGCCACGACTTCACGCTCCTCCGCCGTAAACGCCGCCAAATCGGCGTTGGCGACCAAATAGTAAGAGTGTCGATGATGGCCCATATCGCTCACGTAGTGGCCAATATCAGCCAGATGCGCCGCAGCCTCCAGAAGTTTCCCGCACCCGGCAGGCAACCCGTGTAACGGCTTTAGCGCATCGAACAGCGTGCCCGCCAACTCCGCCGTCTTCCGCGCATGCTCCACTTCAATCCCGAACTTTCGCGCCATGCCTTCGATAATCCGCCGCTGCTCTCTGTCCAGCCGGGACAACTCCGCTCCCGCGCGCCGTGCCGCCAGATCCGCGATGATCCCATCGCGCACGCCCGCCGTCGAGTAGTACACCGACTTCGCCCCATACGCCCGCAACAATCGCAGCAGGACCGCCGCGCCCGCCACGACAATCTCCGCCCGCCGTAGTCCGATCCCTGGTACTTTCCGCCGCGCCGCGACCGGCTCGCCCGCCAGTTCTTTCACCAGCCTTTCCACCGCCGCCGTCGTCGCGCGCATCCGGTCCGCCGCCTCGCGCTCCCGCCTCCCGACGCCGTTGGCCGCGCACACCACCGCGGCCGCCGTCGCCGACGTTGCGATCACCCGGTCAACCACAACCTCTCCGGTCTTCCTCATCATCGAACCGATCTTCTGATCGATGAATGCGTGCAGTCGCACCAAGTCTTCCGCGCGCGGTGGATCATTCCGCAAGAACAGCTCCGTCAGCCGTACCGCGCCCAGCGGTTTCGACACCGCCGCCGTCATCCGTCCCAGGTCGCTGACAATTACCTCGGCCGACCCGCCGCCAATGTCGATCATTAGCACGGATTGATCCCGATGCGGCCACGCCGCCTGCACGCCGTCGTGAATCAACCGCGCTTCTTCGACACCCGAGATCACCTCCACCGGAATCCCAACCGCGCCGCTGGCCCGTACCAGAAACTCCTCCTGATTCGCCGCGTCCCGAATCGCGCTCGTCGCCACCGCTCGCGCCGCGTCGATATGCAGGCCCTCGTACGTCCGCCGAAACCGCGCCAGCGCGCCCTCCACCAGCGTCATCGCTTCACGGCTCACCGACCCCGCCGTAAACACACTCTCACCCAACCGCGTCACCTCGCGGTCCACCGCCAGGGTTCGCGGCGTCTTGCCCACATCCGCCTCGGCGACAGCCAGGCGCACGGAGTTGGAACCGATGTCGATTGCTGCGTAGCGAGCCATGAACTTCCATCATAACGGGCAACGTCTTTCACGCGACTGAAACACTCCACCCGCTATAATGTCGTTGGCCCTCATGCCCATCCTCACGCCCAACCGGTTCAAGGGCAAGCTCATCGTCGTCGAAGGCATCGACGGCTCCGGCAAGTCAACGCAACTTTCCCTGCTCGCCCAGTGGCTGCGTTCCCAGGGTCTCGCCGTCGCCTTCTCCGAATGGAACTCTTCGCCCCTGGTTCGCGATACCACACGCCGCGGCAAGAAGAAGCAGATGTTCACCCCGACGACCTTCTCCTTGATCCACGCCACCGATTTCGCCGACCGCCAGGAGCGCTACATCATGCCCATGCTCAAGGCCGGCGCCATCGTCTGCGCCGATCGCTTCGCCTACACCGCCTTCGCTCGCGATGTCGTCCGCGGCGTGTCGCCCAAATGGGTTCGCAACGTCTACCGCTTTGCCATCCAACCCAATCTGGCGTTCTATTTCCGCGTCCCGCTCGAGGTCGCGCTCGGCCGCATTCTCGGCGGTCGTGATTCGATCAAATACTACGAAGCCGGCATGGACCTGAACCTCTCCCGCCGCATCGAGGAGAGCTTCCGCCTCTTCCAGGGGCGCATCCTCGAAGAGTACGACGCCATGACCCAAGAGATGGGCTTCCACGTCATCGACGCCACTGGTTCGATTGAGGATCAACAAGCGCAAATGCGCGAGGTCGTCATGCAAAAACTCAGCGACGCCATCGCCACCGGGCAAATCCTCCAGGACGAAAGGGCCTATCGTGCCAATACCGCCGCCGCTCCAGTTCTATAACGAGCCGCTGCCCGGCGTCGATCCGGCCGAACTGCAGGGCAAACTCATCGTCATCGAAGGCCCCGATTCGGTGGGCCGCTCCACCCAGGTATCGAAACTCCGCGCCTGGCTCGAGCAGCGCGGCCACGCCGTCCTCGACACCGGCCTCGCCCGGGGCGCGCTTGCTGGCAAGGGTATCGCCGATGCCAAGGAAGGCAATACGCTCGGGCCCGTCACGATGACGATGTTCTACGTCACCGACTTCGCCGACCGCCTCGAAAACGAAATCGTCCCCGCCCTCCGCGCCGGCTTTGTCGTCATCACCGACCGATACATCTTCTCGCTCATGGCTCGCGGCATCGCCCGCGGCGAGGACGCCGTTTGGCTCGAAAAACTCGCCGGCTTCGCACTGGTCCCCCACGCCGTCTACTATCTCCGCGCCGATGTGCCCACGCTCGTCTCTCGCGTCGTTATGGGCCGGGGCAGCTTCGACTTCTGGGAGTCCGGCATGGACCTCCGCTTCGGCCCCGACATGTACGACAGCTTCATCCGTTATCAGACCCGCGTGATCCGCGCGCTCGACCGGATGTCGAAGAAGTACGAGTTCAAGTCGATCGACGCGTCGAAACCCGCCGATCAGATCTTTCGTGAACTGCAGCGGTCCATCGGCGAACTGTTTCCGGCCAAACGGACCGTCGCGAAGAAGCGGCGCTCGGCCAGCGCATAATTGTGAAATGCCCCGATTTGGGATCTTCATCGAACTAGCGACGCCGGAACCGGTCGAGATGGCCGGCTGGGCCGGCTGGGACTTCTGCGTCATCGACGGCGAACACGCGCCCATCGACAACGCCATGCTGCCCCACATGCTCCGCGGCGCGCGCATCCCCGCCTTCGTGCGAGTGCCCAACAGCGCGCCGGAGTCGATTCAAGGCGCCCTGGACAACGGCACCGCCGGCGTAATCGTTCCGCGTGTGTCCGGCGCCGGCGAAGCCGCTCGCATCGTGCAAGCCGCGCGCTTCTATCCCGATGGCCGCCGGGGCGTGAATCACATGGTGCGCGCCGCGCGCTTCTCGCTCGAACCCGTCGCCGAGTACCTCGCCAGCGCCGCCTCCAGAACACGCGTGATCGTGCAAATCGAAACCGCCTCCGCGCTGGCGGAAGTGGAGCGGATCGCCGCCGTCCCTGGTGTCAACGAACTCTTCATCGGGCCCTACGATCTAAGCCAGGCGCTCGAAATCCCCGGCCAGGTGCTCGACGAAAAACTACTCGCCGCGGGCCGCCGTGTGATCGCCGCCGCAAAGGCCAGCGGTATCGAAACAAGTGTCTTCGTCAACTCGCTCGATGCCGCCCGCGTCTGGATCGATATGGGCGCCGATTCCCTCCATTACTCCGCCGATGCGTTCATTTTGGCGCAAGCCATGCGCGCCACGCGGCATGAACTGGGCATGCTGGTAAAATAGTTCCATAGGTACTAGTGCAGAACTAGGTAGAAATAAGAAAACATACCTACGGATTTACTAATGTGATTCACTAGCGAGAATCCGCAAACTGGAATCATCCCAAAGGAGTGGTGATTCCAGACATGAGGAAACGAGTTCTTCAGTTTGCGCTGTTTTGCGCGCCTGCCTTCGCCGCCGGCGTCGCGCCATGTACCGACGGGTCCGCTGGCGAGTTGATCATCGCATTGCGAAACTCCCGGACGACATACTGCACAAGCGCCTTTGGCTGGAGCGACACATGGTTCCGCGGGTCGCAGGCGACCTACAACCAGCAGGCCGACGTCTTCTCGGGCGAGGACTCGTTTAACCTGCGTTGGACCGGCATGACTGGCGCCGGTTGGCTCAGTCCGTCGATGGACAATGGTACGACGGTCCCTAATCTCATCGGGTCGCAATGGGGCATTCTGACCGACATCGCCTACACTGTGGTCGGCCAACAAAATCAAACGTTTTCGCGGATCGGCCACGCCAACGGTCTGCAGATTGATATCACGACCACACTGACCAACGCGCTGCTAGACATCAAC
>VFZQ01000094.1 GCA_016871135.1 Acidobacteriota bacterium
CGATCAGTCGAATGAAATTGCCGTCCGAGCAGCCGATTATCGTGAACCCGTCGCCCTGCCGGGAGATGGCGACTATGGTGAGCTTCACACTAACATTAGTGGGCGTGGAGCAGGAATATTCTCAGCAGGGAATTACGGCTGCGGCTCTTGGAGCAACTGCAGGAAGTTCTCGGCCGCGGCCGAGGGTTTGCGCTTGCGGCGGTGGATAATGCCCAGCGGACGGCTTAGCGGATCGTTGAGCGGAACCGCTACGATTCTCCCCGCGTCGATCTCCGACTTTAGGATGCGTTTCGGCGTTATGCTGACGCCGTGGCCTAGGGCGACGGCTTCCTTGATCATTTGCAGGTTGTCGAAGTGGAGAGTGATGTGCACGGCGACGCCATGGTCGCGCAGATAGCGATCAACCTCGCGGCGGATGGGCAAATCTTCGTCGAAGCCGACGAAGTCGATTCCTTCAAGCACCCGTACCGACAATCGTGGCAGACTGGCCAACGGGTGGGTTGGGGCGCATGCCAAGACCATTTCCTCGTTCCGCCAAGGAATTACGGCGATCTCCTTGGTGACTTCGGGATAAGACACCAGACCTAAGTCGGCGGTCTCGGCGGCGACCTGCTCGTAGACTTTTTCTGGCCGCAGATATTCGACCCGTAGGACGGCGTCAGGCCAACGCTCCTGGAACGCCGTCTCCAATCGGGACATCTCCGATAAGCCCACCGAATAGATACTGGCTACGCGAACAGTCCCATCCACGCTGTGCCGCAGGCCACTTAAGGCCGAGTCGAGGTCTTCGCGCCGCCGCAACACTTCGCGGCAAAAATCGTAGTATAGCCTCCCGGCGGGTGTCACGGTCAAGGGGCGGGTCGACCTGTCCAGCAGCGTAACATGCAGATTCTTCTCGACTTCCTGAATATGTTGGCTCGCCGCCGACTGGCTGACGGCGTTCAACTGGGCGCCTTTAGAGACACTGCGCGTTTGGGCAATATCCCGATATAGGCGCAGGTGATCGAGGTTCACGTGCCTTATCTTATCATAAGGCTGTCTAATGTCAACAGGGTGCAGAATCGGATAATCTGATGTTTTCAGTATTTATTTTTTGAATAGTACGAGTAGCCAGGTTTGGATTGACTAATAGTGCCGGACCGGGTATATTGTTTTAACCCCCCGTTCGAGGTGCAGCACATGCAAAGCAGCGAAGAAAATCAAGTCGTCCGCGGATTGCCGAAGGCGCAGGGTTTGTACAACCCGGCCAACGAGCATGACGCCTGCGGCATCGGTTTCGTCGTCAACATACACGGCCACAAGTCGCACGACATCATTACCAAGGGAATTCAGATTCTGATCAATCTGACTCACCGCGGTGCATGCGGATGCGATCCCGACACCGGCGACGGCGCCGGGTTGCTGATTCAGATCCCGCACAAGTTCTTCGCGCGCGAATGCGCCAAGGACGGGTTCACGCTGCCGCCTCCGGGGCAGTACGGTTGCGGCCTGGTGTTCCTGCCGGTTGAACGTACGGCGCGTCTTGCTGTGGAAGGCGTCATCGAACGGACGGCGCGCGAAGAGGGCCTGGAAGTACTTGGGTGGCGCGACACGCCGCTTGATGTGGATGCGATTGGCCGAGTGGCTCGTGCCTCGCAACCGTACATTGAAAAGGTCTTTATTCGCGGCGGCGCGGGCATGTCGGAGATGGATCTCGAGCGCAAGCTCTACATCGTGCGCAAGCGCGCCGAGCACGAAATCCGCGCCTCCGAAATTCGCGACAAGGACTTTTTCTATCTCCCGTCGCTGAGCTGCAAGACGATCGTCTATAAAGGCCTGCTGCTCGCTCCGCAGATTCAGAAGTTCTTCAAAGATCTTGCCGATCCCGATTGCGAATCGGCGATCGCCATGGTCCATCAGCGGTTCTCGACGAACACGTTTCCGACTTGGCCGCTGGCGCACCCGTTCCGCTACCTTTGCCACAACGGCGAGATCAACACCGTCAAGGGCAACGCGAATTGGTTCGCGGCGCGCGAGGCGGTGATGGCGTCGCCGGTCTGGGGCGGCGATCTGAAGGGGTTGATGCCGATCATCGAAGCGGGCGGCAGCGATTCGGCGACGCTCGATAACGCCGTCGAATTGCTCTATCTTTCGGGCCGCAGCATTCCGCACGTTATGTCTATGCTCATCCCGGAAGCGTGGGATGCGGATTCGACGATGGATCCGAACAAGAAGAGCTACTACGAGTATCATGCGTCGCTAATGGAGCCCTGGGACGGCCCGGCAGCGGTGGCGTTTACCGATGGCCGCGTGATTGGGGCTACGCTCGACCGCAACGGTTTGCGCCCATCTCGCTATTTGGTTACAAAAGACGGGCTGTTGATCGTCGCTTCGGAAACCGGCGTGTTGCCGATCAAGCCCGAAGATATCAGCTTCAAGGGCCGCTTGCAGCCGGGCAAAATGCTCATCGTCGATCTCGACCAGAAGCGCATTATTCCCGATGAGGAAGTGAAGCGGCAACTCTGGGAGCGTCAGCCCTACGGCCAGTGGATCAAAGACAACCAGATCACGATCAACAATCTGCCCGAACCCGGCCGTGTCTACGCCACCGATCACGACACGCTGCTCACGCGTCAGCGCGCCTTCGGCTACACCGATGAAGATCTGAAGACGGTGCTAACGCCGATGGCCAACAAGGGCGAAGAACCGATCGGCTCGATGGGCACCGATATTCCGCTAGCGTGCCTTTCCGACAAGCCGCAGCCGCTGTTCAATTACTTCAAGCAGCTGTTCGCACAGGTCACCAATCCCGCGATTGATCCGATCCGCGAGGAGCTTGTAATGTCGCTCACCAGCTACATCGGCACCGAGCGCAACATTCTCGAAGAGACGCCGCAGCACTGCCACACTCTGAAGCTCGATCAGCCGATCCTGACCAACCGCGATCTGGAAAAGCTGCGCCGCGTTTCCTGGGGCGACTTCCTCGCTTATACGCTGCCGGTTCTCTACAATGTGCACGGCGGCGAAACGGAGCTCGAACGGGCGCTCGACTCGCTGTGCAAGCGCGCCAGCTGGGCGATTCAGGCCGGCTACTCGCTATTGATTCTGAGCGACCGCGGCGTCAACGAAGACTCCGCGCCGATTCCGTCGCTGCTCGCGTTGACGGCGGTGCATAATCACCTCATCCGCGAGGGCACCCGCACGCAGGTCGCGCTCATCGTCGAAAGTGCCGAACCACGCGAAGTGCATCACTTCTGCGTACTGATCGGCTATGGCGCCAGTGCCATCAATCCGTATCTCGCCATCGAGACAATCGAAAATCTTTCGATGAAGGGGCTGCTCGACGTTCCGTTCGAGGTCGGGCTGCGCAACTTCAAGAAGGGCGTCAACAAGGGTTTGCTCAAGGTCTTCTCGAAGATGGGGATCTCGACGTTGCAGAGCTACCGCGGTGCGCAGATCTTCGAAGCAATCGGCCTCAATCAGGCGATGGTCGATAAGTACTTCACTGGCACCGCCTCGCGGATTGAAGGCGTCGGACTGGACGTTCTTGCGCGTGAAGCGAAGATGAAGCACGATCACGCGTATCGTCCCGTCACCGAGGCCGATACAGAGCTGGAAGTCGGCGGACAGTATCAGTACCGCGTGCGCGGTGAGCACCACCTGCTGAATCCGATTACCGTTGCGAAGATGCAGCACGCCGTGAATCAGAACAGCTTCGCGACGTTCCAAGAGTATTCAAAGATCATCAACGCGCACAACACGCAGTTGTGTACGCTGCGCGGTATGCTCGACTTCAAGCCCGGCAAGCCGGTGCCGATCGAGGATGTCGAACCCGCCAAAGAGATCGTCAAGCGCTTCGCCACAGGCGCGATGAGCTTCGGCTCGATTTCGAAGGAAGCCCACGAAACGCTTGCAATCGCCATGAACCGAATGGGGGCGCGTTCCAATACCGGGGAGGGCGGGGAAGACGAGGAACGCTTCAAAGTCATGCCGAACGGCGACTCGAAGCGGTCGTCGATTAAGCAGGTCGCCAGCGGGCGATTCGGTGTCACGGTCAACTATCTCACCAACGCCGATGAGTTGCAGATCAAAGTCGCGCAGGGCGCAAAGCCCGGCGAGGGCGGCCAGCTTCCGGGCCACAAGGTCGATGAGTTCGTCGCCAAGGTTCGCCACTCGATTCCCGGCGTCGGTTTAATCTCGCCGCCGCCCCACCACGACATCTATTCGATTGAAGATCTCGCCCAGTTGATTTTCGATTTGAAGAACGCCAATCCGGCGGCGCGCGTTTCGGTGAAGCTGGTTTCCGAAGTCGGCGTCGGCACGGTCGCCGCCGGCGTCTCCAAGGCGCACGCCGATCTCGTGTTGATCTCGGGCGACACGGGCGGCACGGGCGCCTCGCCGATCACTTCGATCCGACACGCTGGTGTGCCGTGGGAACTCGGCCTTGCCGAGACGCAGCAGGTGCTGGTGATGAACGATCTCCGCTCGCGCATTCGAGTGCAGACCGACGGCAAGCTGCAAACGGGCCGCGATGTAGTTATCGCCGCGCTGCTCGGCGCCGAAGAGTTCGGCTTCTCCACCGCGCCGCTGATCGCTCTCGGCTGCATCATGATGCGCAAGTGCCATCTGAACACCTGCCCTGTCGGCATCGCGACGCAGGATCCGGTGCTGCGTGCGAAGTTCACCGGCACGCCGGAACACGCGATCAACTTCTTCTTCTTTATCGCCGAAGAGGTTCGTGAACTGATGGCGCAGCTTGGCTTCCGCACGTTCGACGAAATGGTCGGCCGCGTCGAGATGCTGACTACGCGCGATGTGCAGGACCACTGGAAGGCGAAGGGCATCGATCTTTCGATGCTGTTGTTCGATCCGCCGGTGCCGAAGCGTGTAAGCCGGCGCTGCACGATCGGCCAGGATCATGGCTTGGAGGACGCGCTCGATTACACGTTGATCAAAATGTCGAAAGACGCGATCGAATCGAAAACGCCGATCGATTTCAAACTCGCTATTCGCAATACGAATCGAACGGTCGGTGCGATGCTGTCCGGCGAGATCGCCAAGAAGCATGGCGCGGCTGGACTGCCCGACGATACGATCCAGGTGAAATTCACCGGTTCGGCCGGCCAGAGTTTCGGCGCATTCCTGGCAAAGGGTGTGTCGCTCGAACTCGAAGGCGACTCCAACGACTATGTCGGCAAGGGATTGAGCGGTGGCCGCGTGGTGGTCTATCCGCCGAAGACCGCGGCGTTCATTCCGGAAAAGAACATTCTCATCGGTAACGTCGTGCTCTACGGCGCAACGAGCGGCGAGGCCTTCTTCAACGGCATGGCCGGCGAACGGTTCTGCGTCCGCAACTCGGGCGCGACGGCGGTGGTGGAAGGCGTCGGCGATCACGGTTGCGAGTACATGACCAACGGCCTGGCGATTATCCTCGGCGAGACCGGAAAGAACTTCGCCGCGGGTATGAGCGGTGGCATCGCATACGTGCTGGACGAAACGGGCGAATTTTGCGCGAACCGCTGCAACAAGGCGGGCGTGGATCTGGAGCCGCTCGAACAGTCGAACGACATCGCGGCCGTGCGCAATCTGATCGACCGGCACGTGCAGTTCACCGGCAGCCCGCGCGGCAAGTGGGTTCTAGAAAACTGGGGCGACATGGTGACGAAGTTCGTCAAGGTCTTCCCGCACGAATACAAGCGCGTGCTTGGCGTGGCCAGGAGCGCGCAACAGTATCAGGTGCCGCTCGCCGGCGTGACGATGCAGAGAGAGCAGGTGGCCAATGGGTAAAGTAACCGGATTCATGGAGCACACGCGCGAGGTGCCCACGCGGCGCCCCGTCGAGGAGCGTGTGCAGGATTGGTTCGAGATCTATCAGCCGTTCTCTTACGAAAAAGTCCGCACGCAGGGCGCACGCTGCATGGACTGCGGCATTCCGTTCTGCCACACCGGTTGTCCGCTGAACAACATCATTCCCGATTGGAACGACTTTGCGTATCGCGACCGCTGGCGCGACGCCATTCGGGTGTTGCATTCCACCAACAACTTTCCCGAATTCACCGGCCGCATCTGCCCTGCGCCTTGCGAAGCGGCGTGCGTGCTCGGTATCAACGAGCCCGCGGTTGCGATTAAGTTGATCGAGCGCTCGGTCGTCGACTATGCCTGGGAGCAAGGCTGGATCAAGCCTGAGCCGCCGCCCGTTCGCACCGGCAAGCGTGTCGCGATCGTTGGCAGCGGGCCGGCCGGCATGGCCGCCGCGCAGCAGTTGAATCGCGCGGGCCACTCCGTGACGTTGTATGAAAAAGCCGACCGCATCGGCGGTTTGCTGCGCTACGGCATTCCGGACTTCAAGATGGAGAAGCATCACATCGACCGGCGTGTCGAGCAGATGAAGGCCGAGGGCGTCGAGTTTATGGTCAACGCGCATATCGGCGTCGATGTGCCTGTCGAGGAGTTGCGCAATAACTTCGATGCCGTGATGCTCACCGGCGGCGCCGAACAGGGCCGCGATCTGCCGATCCCCGGCCGCGATTTGAAGGGGATCCATTTCGCGATGGAGTTCTTGCCGCAGCAGAACAAACGTGTCGCGGGCGACGACGTTCCAGGGCAGATCATGGCCACCGGCAAAAACGTCATCATCATCGGCGGTGGCGACACCGGCGCGGACTGCCTTGGCACTTCGCACCGGCATAAGGCCAAGAACGTGCATCAATTCGAACTGATGCAGAGGCCGCCCGACGAGCGCAGCGCGTCGACGCCCTGGCCGCAATGGCCGCTGATGTTGCGGCAGGAGAGCAGCCACGAAGAAGGCGGCGTGCGGGAGTTCGCGATTGCGACGAAGGAGTTCGTCGGTGATGGCAACGGGAACGTGAAGGCGCTGCGCACGGTACGTGTCGGTCCAGCGCCGAAGTTTGAAGAAGTGCCGGGTTCCGAGCAACTCTTCGACGCGGATCTGGTGCTGCTGGCGATGGGCTTTACCGGCCCGGTGAAGAACGGCATGATCGAAAGTCTCGGCGTCGACCTCGACGCGCGCGGCAACGTCAAGACCAACGATGACTATATGTCGTCGGTTGACGGCGTCTTCGCCGCGGGCGATATGCGGCGCGGGCAATCGCTGGTGGTCTGGGCGATAGCCGAAGGCCGCAAAGCGGCGCGCGGAGTCGACAAATGGCTGATGGGCGAGACGAAGCTGCCGTAGATTACGATCTACTGCAGCCTGTCGGCAATCGCGTGATCCGCGGCGTCGCGGAGCGGGGATTCCTGTCTCTTGACGACGCGGACCAGGTCTTCTACCTGCTCTGGTGTTACGGCGGTGCGGTCAGCATCGGCGGTCATGCTTCGTTCTTTTTCAACAATGGAGCCGACTACTACGCCGAGACCGTTGACGCGCTGAACCGCGCCGGGCTTCCGGTTTTCAGCCGTCTGCTCGTGGAGGCTGCCGCGGTGTTTTTCGCCGGCGATGTCCCACGCGGAATCAATCAGCGAAACGCCGTCATGCGCGATGGCGATGTATCGAAGATTGATGTTGCGTTCTTCGATGCCGACGGCGGGGACGCGGTGTTGCGCGCTCTGGAGCGCTGGCAAGAAACGAAGTAGTTTGAAGCTTCGGGCCTATTCCGTTCGAAGCGCCGCAGCAATCTCCGAGCGTGCGGTCCGCCACGCCGGGAAAACAATTGCACAGACAACGATGGCGGCCAGTAGCGCGGTCGCGGCTATTGTTGAGCCGGGCCCAATTGCCGCAACTGCACCGCTTGCGAGCCAAGCCAGCGCCGCGCCGGCGGCCAGCGCACCTCCGCCCCAGAAGCGAAAGCGCGCCAGTATCGGTTTCGCGACGTTAAACACTCCCGCTCCGAGCGCAAAACGAATTCCAATCTCCCGCCTCCGCTCTCTCATTACGAGCTGCGCTACTCCCGCAATACTGGTTGTGAGCACGATCAACGTCAGGGCGCCTAACCCGCCAAGCAAGACCGAGCGTATTCTGAGCGGGCGAAGCGACCGCTCTGTTATTTCTTCCATCCGCACAATCGGAGGCAGCGCTTGAGGGGACCGGCCTCCATCAACCACTCGTCGAAGGGATTCCCCGGAGAACGGAGACCCGTCGGTTCTGACAAGGAGCGTCATGGCACGCCAATTGAATTGGCTGTAGGGCCGGTAGATTTGAGGCATTTCCAGAACGTCTGTCCGCGCCGTGGTATCACGGACAGCGCCGATGACTTCCGCGACTTCGCCACCGGCGAGGATGAGTTGTTTGGCGGCGCCCGAGGCCCGCACCAACGCTTCGTTCACGATGACGACGGCACGGCCCGAATGATCGTCGGAGGACCGAAAGTCCCGGCCCGCCACGATCTGCATTCCCAGCACGTCAAACAAACCTGGACAGGTTACCGTGAACACGGCGTCGCGCCATGGGTTGCCCTCCGCGACGCGATAGGACCATCGGAAATCCGTGCCGCGGTTCGGTACGACATTGACGGCGCTTACACTAACAACTCCAGGCGATTCCCGAATTCGCTGGGTGGCCGACTCGCAGAACGTTGCCGGGTCGGAGATCTTGCCGGCGATGACTCTAGCGGTGTAAACGTCGGAGGATTTCATCGCGGCTCCATTTACAACCGTGCGCGTCAACGCCTCGATATGCGTGATGGCTGCGGCCACTAACGGTATCGCCGGTGCGAGCGCGCAGACGAGCAGGCCCGCCCTGAGATCGGTACCACTGGCGGAACAAAATCCGGCCACGCGAATGCCGGCGATCACCAACGGCCCGCAGAGCGCGACCGGCAAAAGGATGAGCCACGCTCCGTCGAAGGGAGGCGCGCTCGTCCGAGAATCCGCTCCGAAGAGCGAAATCGCCTGCCCCGCGGTGAACCAGCCGAAGGCCCGCCACACGGCCCAACCAACCGCCGCGGCCGTCCCAACGTAGATTGTGGATTCCACGGCCAACTGGGTGGCGAGACGCGTGCGGCTCGCACCGAGTGCTCGCAGCAGAGCCATCTGAATGTCCCCTAAGGCTTCGCGAGCATATCCGAGACCTCCGGCGGACATGAGTGAGATGATCAATAGCGCCCACGCCGCGAACACCGCGATCTCAAGGCTTCTGGCTAACTGAGAGTCGCCAGCGCTCAATAGGCGCGCAATCGGCAGAATCCTCCGCGCGTCCTCGAAATCGATCCCCGACCGCAACCGGCCGATCCCCGCGAGCGTGCGATAGTTTGTGCCGGAATAGGCATTCTGGGGCGCAATCGGCACCCACATCTCCACGCGGCCCACGGGAGGGTCGAATCGGAAGTTGGGTGGCATGACGCCGACAATGGTGTACGTTTCGCCGTCAATTGGAAATAGCAAGCCATCTTTATAAGTTCCAGAGTGATGGCGTCGCCACAGATCGTAACTCAATACAACGGTACGCGGCACATCCTCGCCGCGCAATGTCCGTCCAGCCCATGGCGGAACGCCGAGAATCTCGAACACGTGGGGCGACACTCGAAGCCCCCAAACCGGTTCGCTTCGAACGCCGGCGCCGAAGCTGTAGTTCCGAGGTTGAACGTCGTAGTGCGCCAGCGCCTCGAACGGACTGCCGGCGGGGCGCAGACGATCGATCTCCGAAGTGGAGAAAAGGACGCCCGGTTTGTCACGCCAAACTGTCGCGAGGCGATCGGCATTCGGATAGGGTAACGAGGGATGCCGCAATTCGTGATTTGCTTGTGTCAGAAACAGCAAAAACAAGATCGAAGCGACGACCGGAAGCATGGATGCGGCTGCGCTGGCGCGATTTCTCGAAAGATTGAGCAGGCCGCGGCGGCAGTCGTCCAACAGAGTCTCGATCGTCAGTAAACTCTGTTGTTGCCGAAGCTCGGCGTGAAGTGATTCCCGATGGCCTAGCTCCAGACGGGCCCTACGGATTGCCTCTGGCGCTGGGTGGCCGGCGCGCTGGAACTCCTCGGCGGCCATCTCAACATGAAACTCGTATTCGTCATCGAACTCCGCGCGGTCTTGCGCACGGAGCCGAATGCTGGAAAGCCGCGAAGTGAAGACTCGCCAATTCGTTAGCATCGGCTACCCCTTCGCGGGCAAATTGAGGAGGCGTCCAATGATTGCCGAGGTTCGTTCCCAACTCTCCGTCTCACTGGCCAACTGCTTCAACCCAGTGTCAGTGATCGCGTAGTATTTTGCCCGCCTACCTTTGTCCGAGGTGCCCCAGGATGTCGATATCCAGCGCTTTTGACTCAGGCGAAGCAAGGAGGCATAAATTGTGCCCTGATTCAGTTGAACCGCATCGCCGCTGACTTGCTCGATTCTCCGCGCGATGCCGTACCCGTGAAGCGGCCCCATAGCATTAAGCGTCTGCAAAACCATCAGATCGAGAGTACCCTGTAAGATCTCCGCGCGTTGCGCACCGCTACCTGTAGCCATACCACAGAAGCCTAACAGTGCTATCCGGCTGCGTCAAGGCGCTGGCTGCGCTTTCAGCGAGCGCCAGAAGAAGGGCAGCACGTCGGAAAACAGACGACCATCGCGGCCCCATAGCCGGTTACGATGGTCACCGTTATACTCCTCGAAGCGGAACACGGCGCCCGCCTTATGAAGTTCTCTCGCGTAGGCCCGCGCCGTGATCGGAATGTGTGGGAACTCGTCTTCCCACGCCGTGTCGAATCGGAACGCTGCGAGTTTCCCAATTTTCGGTGCGTCCTCGGACGCTGTACTGACGGGGAAACGGCTCTGCCAGCGTTCGTAGACACCGGCAGCCGGAACCAGTGCGTCGCCGGACTTTACGAATGGGAAATCGACAAAGAATGGCGGCTTATCGCGGTTGGGCGAAAACGCTTGGGCGAGCGCCACGATCGCAAGCGCGGCCGGTCCAGCGCGCAGCAAGTCCTGCGCGCTCCGCGCCTGGAGAACGGCCTCGAAAGCGGGGTTTTCGGGAGAAATTTCACCGCCCCAGCCGAGTACAGCCGGGTTCATCGCATAGACGGCGCCAAAGATCTCCGGATAACGCACGCCCAAAGTGATCGCGCCGTATCCGCCCATCGAGTGTCCAGCGATGCCCCGGCTCTCCGCCGAGGAAAGCGTACGATACTTGCCGTCGATCCAATTCACGATTTCGCGGACAATGAACTGCTCCCACTTCCCGGTGGCTTCGGAGTCGACATAGAAACTGCCGCCGAAACGAGTTCCCGCGTCCGGCATTACGATGATAAACTCGCCGAAACG
>VFZQ01000095.1 GCA_016871135.1 Acidobacteriota bacterium
TATGGACAAGGGCTTGCGCTTCGCGATTCGCGAAGGCGGCCGTACCGTTGGCGCCGGCACCGTGGCGGAGATTGTTGGATAAAAAACTAACGCGAGGGGACTGTGATCCAGTCCCCTCGTTTCGTTGAAAGAATCAGAACATGTCCTTACGTGAAAGCATCCGAATCCGGCTGAAGGCTTACGACCACCGCGTGCTCGACCAATCGACGGCGGAAATCGTGGCTACGGCCAAGCGCAGCGGCGCGCAGGTCGCCGGACCGATCCCGCTTCCGACGTTGAAAAACCGCGTGACGGTGAACCGCTCGCCCCACGTGGATAAGAAGTCGCGCGAGCAGTTTGAAGTCCGCACGCACAAGCGCCTGCTCGATATTTTGTCTCCCACCCAGGAGACCGTCGATGCGCTGATGAAGCTGGACCTGCCGGCTGGCGTGGACGTGGAAATCAAGGCGTTCGGCAAGCGATAATCGCGGCCGGCGCAGAAAAGAAATTGGATCGGGGTAATCCCCATGCGCAATGACGAGCGGCGAGGGCGCCGCGGCGGTTGCAAGGGTGAAACAAAGTCCCCGGAGTCAAGGAAAGCAATATGAGCCCAGGAATTCTCGGCAAGAAAATCGGGATGACGCAAATCTTCAACGCGGAAGGCCAGGTGGTCCCGGTCACCGTGGTGAAGGCGGGTCCCTGTGTGGTCGTGCAGCGCAAGACGCCGGCCACCGACGGATATAGCGCGGTCCAACTCGGACTGATGGAATATGTGAAACCGGCGCGGATCTCCAAGCCCGCCGCGGGCCACTTAAAGAAGGCTTCGGCCGACGGGATCAAGTTTCTCAAGGAACTCCGTCTCGGCGCGCACGCCGACGATATGAAGCAGGGCGACCGCGTTTTGGCCGAAGAGTTTCAGGTGGCCGAGAAGGTCGACGTCATCGGCACTTCCAAGGGCCGCGGCTTCGCCGGGGTGATAAAGCGGCATAATTTCAGGGGCGGTCCTGGGGGGCACGGTTCGATGTTCAACCGCGCGCCCGGTTCGATCGGCGCGTCGAGTTTCCCGAGCCGCGTATTCCCCGGCATGAAGATGTCCGGCCACATGGGCGACGTCCAGGTCACCGTTAGGAACCTGGAAATCGTACAGGTGGACACCGAGGAAAATCTGATCCTGGTAAAGGGCGCGGTGCCTGGGCCGAACGGCGGCTACGTCGTTCTGCGCCGCAGCAAGAAGGGGCACTAAGAGGAGCGCGAGATGCCAACCGTCGACGTTATCGATCTGAATAACAATAAAGTGGGCTCGGTCGAGCTCTCCGAAGCCGTGTTCGGCGCGGAAGTGAACCAAGCGCTGCTGTATGAAGCCGTCCGCAACTACCTGGCGGGTATTCGCCGCGGGACGGCAAAGACCAAGACCCGGCACGAAGTCGCCGGATCGGGCAAGAAATTGTGGAAGCAGAAGGGAACCGGCCGCGCCCGTATGGGTTCGATCCGCAGCCCGCTGTGGCGCCACGGCGGCACCACGCACGGTCCGCAACCGCGCGACTACAGCTACTCGCTGCCGAAGAAGATGCTGGTCGGCGCGCTGCGCTCGGCCCTTACCGCCAAGTTGAACGACGGCGCGGTCAAGATTGTCAGCACCTTCTCGCTAGCCGATCACAAGACCAAGACGTTCGCGGGCGCTCTCAAGCGCCTGGAATCGCCCAACAAAGTGCTTGTCATCGACAACACCGGTGACCGCAATCTGTCGCTCGGCGCGCGCAACGTCGCCGGATTGACACTGTTGAATTCGCACGACGTGAATCCGTATCACCTGCTCGACGCCAAGCAGATTTTAATCAGCGAAGCGGCCGCGAAACGACTCTCCGAGGGCCTCGCCTAATGACGATCTACGAAACAATCCGCCGCCCTGTAGTGACCGAAAAGGGACTCACCAAGAAGGAAAGCGAAAACACGCTTTGCTTTGAAGTCAACCCGGACGCCAACAAGATCCACATCAAGGCCGCTGTCGAGAAACTCTTCAAAGTGAAAGTCGACGCCGTGCGCGTGATGAACAACGAAGGCAAGCTCCGCCGCCGCGGGCGCTACGCCGGTTACCGCTCCGACTGGAAGAAGGCCTACGTCCGCCTTAAGTCGGGCGAAAAGATGCCGGAGTACGCCGAGCTCTAAACCGCCGGAAACAAGGAATCGCACCATGCCAGTGAAAACATACCGCCCGTATACACCCAGCCGCCGTTACATGACGACGCTGACGCGGGACGAGATCACCAAGGAAACGCCCGAGAAGTCGTTGACGGTCGGCCGGCGCAAGTCGGGCGGACGCAACTCGACGGGCCGCGTGACGAGCCGCTTCATCGGCGGCGGGCACAAACAGTTGATGCGCCTGATCGACTTCAAGCGCGACAAGGCCGGCGTTCCGGCCAAGGTCGCCGCGATCGAATACGATCCGGGCCGTTCGGCACGTATCGCTCTGCTGCACTATGTCGACGGCGAAAAGCGCTACATCATTGCTCCGGTTGGATTGAACGTCGGCGCGACCGTGATGAGCGGTCCGACGGCCGACATTCTGCCGGGCAACGCGCTGCCGCTTAAGAACATCCCCGCCGGCACCGTTGTTCACAACATCGAACTCCGCCCCGGCAAGGGCGCGCAGATGGCCCGTTCGGCCGGCGCGCAGGCCCAGTTGGTCTCTCGCGAAGGTGACACAGCACTCCTGAAGCTGCCTTCGGGCGAAGTCCGCAAGATCGACGTGCGCTGCATGGCGACGGTCGGCCAGGTGGGAAACACCGAACACGAAAACGAAACGTCGGGCAAAGCCGGACGCACGCGCTGGAAGGGCCGCACGCCGCACAATCGCGGTGTAACGATGAACCCGGTCGACCACCCGCATGGCGGCGGCGAAGGCCGTACCTCGGGCGGCCGTCACCCGGTCACCCCCTGGGGCCAGCCCACGCGCGGCTTCAAGACGCGGAACAACAAGCGCACCGACAACCAGATTGTCACGCGCCGAGGCAAGTAAGGAAGAGGACAGGAAACAATGGGTCGATCGTTAAAAAAGGGACCGTTCACCGATGACCACCTTCTGGCGAAGGTGGAGAAGCTGAACAGCGCCAATGATAAGAAGGTCGTCAAGACCTGGTCGCGCCGTTCCACCATTCTGCCCACCTTCATCGGGCACACCTTCGCGGTGCACAACGGCAAGAAATTCATCCCGGTTTATGTGACCGAAAACATGGTTGGCCACAAACTCGGCGAGTTCTCGCCGACCCGGACCTTCAAGGGTCACGTGGCCAAAACCGAGAAGACCGCCAAGGCCGGCTGAGCGAAAGGATTACGGACATGCAAGCAAGAGCCGAAGCAAGATTTGTACGGATTTCGCCGCAGAAGGCGCGCCTCGTCGTGGATCTCATCCGCGGGGCGAAGGCCGGCGACGCAATCAACATTCTGCGCTCCACCAACAAGAAGATCGCTCCGACCGTCGAGAAAGTACTGCGTTCGGCCATCGCCAACGCCGAGAACAAGAACGACCAGGTCGATGTCGACGCGCTCGTGGTGAGCGAAGCCTACGTCAACGAAGGACCGCGCATGAAGCGGCTGCGCCCGGCGCCGATGGGCCGCGCCTACCGCTACCAGCGCCGCATCAGCCATATCGTTGTCGCGGTTGACGAGAAGAACAAAGGATAAACATGGGTCAGAAAACACATCCTTATGGATTCCGGCTCGGCGTCACCAAGACCTGGCGGTCGCGGTGGTTCGCCAAGCAGGACTACGCCCGGCTGCTCGAGGAAGATCTCGACCTGAAGGACGAACTTCGTTCGCGGCTGAAGGCCGCCGGCGTGAGCTCGGTCGAAGTCGACCGCCCCGGCAACAAGCTCCGTATCACGATCCGCACCTCGCGCCCCGGCATCATCATAGGACGCAAGGGCGCCGAGATCGAAAAGCTCAAGAGCGAGCTGGCCAAGCGCACCAAGCGCGAAGTCTTCATCGACATTCAGGAAGTCTCCAAACCCGACGTCGACGCGCAGCTGGTGAGCGAGTCGATCGCGATGCAGCTTGAAAAGCGCGTGGCGTTCCGCCGTGCGATGCGCAAGTCGGTCGATTCGGCCAAGCGCCTGGGTTGCAAGGGCATCAAGGTCCGTGTTTCCGGTCGTCTGAACGGCGCCGAAATCGCGCGTTCGGAGTGGTATCTCGATGGCCAGTTGCCGCTGCACACGCTGCGCGCCGATATCGACTACGGCTTCAGTGAAGCTCAGACCACCTACGGCGTAATCGGCGTCAAGGTGTGGATCTACAAGGGTGAGATCCTCGGCGACTTCCGCAAGATGGGCAATGAACCCGAACCGCGCCGCGCCCCGCGCCGTGATCGTGGCGAAGGCGGCGAGCGCCGCGAACGCCGCGGTGAGCGAGGTGGGGACCGTGGTGGCGATCGTGGCGGCGACCGTGGTGGTCCGCCCGTGCAGCCCACACCGCCGCAGGCCGAAGGCGCGTCCGGTTCGCGTCCGATTGCGCCGCCTCTGGCGCAGCCCGTGCAGCCGACTTGGAAAGCAGATGGTCCCGAAGGCGCGGCCTCCGAAGGCGCCGCGGAGAACAAGGAGTAATCGCCTATGTTGATGCCGATGAAGGTAAAGTACCGCAAACAGCAGCGCGGCCGTATGACCGGCGCGGCGTGGCGGGGCAGTTCGATCAGCTTTGGCGACTACGGCTTGAAGGCGATGGTCTGCGGCTGGATCACCAACCGCCAGATCGAAGCGGCCCGTATCGCCATGACCCGCCACATCAAGCGCGGCGGCAAGGTCTGGATCCGCATTTTCCCGGATAAGCCGGTATCGAAGAAGCCGGCCGAAACCCGTATGGGTAAGGGCAAAGGCGCGCCGGAGTTCTGGGTCGCCGTGATCCGTCCGGGCAAGATTCTGTTTGAGATGGAAGGCGTCGCTCCCGAGGTCGCCGCCGAGGCGTTCCGCCTGGCCGCGCAAAAGCTTCCGCTCAAGACCAAGATGGTTTCCCGTCACGATCAGGCATAAGAGAGAAACGACCATGAACGCGGATAAGATCCGAGAGAAAGACACGGCGGTCCTGGAAAAGGACGCCACCGACATGCACGAATCGATGTTCCGCATCAAGTTCCAAATGTCGCTGGGCCAGACCGACGGCCTGAAGAAGTACCGCGAGATGAAGAAAGACCGCGCGCGGATTCTGACCGTGCTGCGCGAGAGGGCGAAGTAACCCATGGCTGAACAAACCAAAGCAAAAGGGCAGGAGAAGGTCGGCCAGGTGGTATCGACCAAGATGGCGAAGACGATCGTCGTCGAAGTCTCCCGCCGCGTGGCGCATCCGCTGTACCGCCGGATCGTGAAGAAGCGCAAGAAGTTTTACGCGCACGACGAGACCGGACTGGCCAAAGTGGGCGATCTGGTGCGCATCGTCGAGTACCGTCCGCTATCGAAATTGAAGCGCTGGGCGCTGGCCGAAGTTGTTCGTGCCGCCGTTCAGGTCGCCGAGCACGGGGCATAAGGAGAACCAGTCATGATTGGGATGAGAACAATCCTCGAGGTGGCCGACAACAGCGGCGCTCGCAAGCTGCAGTGCATTTCGCCGCGCGGCGGCGATCTCGGATTGCGCGCTGGCCTAGGCGACGTCATCACGGCGTCTGTCAAGGAAGCCGCCCCGGATGGAACGGTAAAAAAGGGAAAGGTTGTCCGCTGCGTGGTCGTGCGTATGCGCAAGGAGACCCGCCGCAAGGACGGAACCTATATCCGCTTCGACACCAATGCCGCCGTGTTGATCAACGAACTGGGCGAGCCGATCGGCACGCGCGTGTTCGGTCCGGTGGCCCGCGAATTGCGCGACAAGCGGTTCATGAAGATCGTTTCGCTCGCGCCTGAGGTTATCTAAATGGGAACGATTAAACTCCGCAAGGGCGACACCGTCAAGGTGATCACCGGCTCCGACAAGGGCAAGACCGGGCGTGTGCTCGAAGTGCAAAACGACAAGAACCGCGTTCTGGTCGAGGGCGTGCGCATGGTCAAGCGGCATACCAAGGCCAATCCGGCTAAGCAGATTAAGGGCGGCATCGCCGAGAAGGAATCGCCGATCCACGTTTCCAACGTCATGATCGTCACCGGCAATGGGAAGGCAAGCCGAATCGGCTACAAGATCGAAGGCGAAGGCGAAGGCGACGGCGCCCGCAAGGTCCGTGTCGCCCGCAAGACCGGCGAAACGCTCGCCGGCAAGAAGTAAGGAACACCTATGGCAAGACTCCGCGAACACTACACCAAAAACGTCATGCCGGCCTTGATGAAGGAGTTCGGCTACTCCAACATCAATGCCGTTCCGAAGATCGAGAAGATCTCGTTGAACATCGGCCTGGGCGAAGCGACGGGCAACCCGAAGCTGATGGACGGCGCTGTGAACGAATTGACGCAGATCGCCGGGCAGCGCCCGGTCATCTGCAAGGCAAAAAAATCGATCGCGGCTTTCAAGCTGCGCGAAAACATGCCGATCGGCTGCATGGTCACGCTGCGCGGCGACCGCATGTTCGAGTTTCTCGACCGCCTGGTGAACATCTCGCTGCCGCGCGTCCGCGACTTCCGCGGCGTGTCGTCGAAATCCTTCGACGGCCGCGGCAATTACACGCTCGGGCTGAAGGATCAGTTGATCTTCCCCGAGATCGACTACAACAAGGTCGAAAAGACCAAGGGCCTCAACATTTGCATCACCACCACCGCGCGTACCGACGCCGAGGGTCTGGCGCTGCTGAAGCACATGGGCATGCCGTTTGCCGGCAAGCAGCAGTAAGAGAGGAATTGAGATCGAATGGCCACCACCGCCAAAATCGCGAAGGACCTGAAGCTCAAGGAGCATAAGCAGAAAAAGACGGCGAAGCTCGGCGTTCGCCACCGCAACCGCTGCTTCCGTTGCGGCCGTCCCCGCGCCTACATCCGCAAATTCGGCCTGTGCCGTATCTGTTTCCGCAAACTCGCGCTCGCCGGTGAGATCCCGGGCGTGATCAAGGCAAGCTGGTAAGAACGAGAAGTCACGAAGGAAGGAATATCGAGAATGGTTAGCGATCCCATCGCCGACATGCTTACCCGGATTCGGAACGCCATGCAGGCGCGCCACGCCAAAGTGGACGTGCCCGGGTCGAAGCTGAAGCTCGAAATCGCGCGCATCCTGAAGGAAGAGGGCTATATCCTCAACTACAAACAGGGCGACGAAGGTTCGAAGCGCGTCATCAAGATTTATCTGAAGTACAACCCCTCCAACGAGCCTGTGATCAATCACATGGAACGCGCCTCGAAACCGGGCCGCCGCATGTACTGTGGCAGCAAGGAAATTCCGCGTGTGCTCGGCGGGATGGGCATCAACATTCTGACGACGCCGAAAGGCGTCATGACCGGGCGAACGGCGCGAAAAGAAGGCGTCGGCGGCGAACTGTTGTGCACGGTTTGGTAGTCATCACGCTCTAAACGGCGAAGCCGGGTTCGGCAACGAACCCGCGTAGCAAGAACCGCAAGGAACAAAATCAAATGTCACGTATTGGAAAAAAACCGATCCCGCTGCCGGCGGGCGTCAAGATCAAGCTCGACGGTGGCCTTCATGTCGAAGGCCCCAAGGGCAAACTGACGGTGCCGGTGCCGCAGGGCATCACCATCGAACAGAACGGCAACGTTGTCGACGTCAAACGCGAAAACGATAGCTACCGCGCCGTGCACGGGTTGACCCGGGCGCTGGCCTTCAACGCCATCACAGGCGTGTCGGCGGGATTCACGCGCGAACTCGATATCGTCGGCGTCGGTTTCCGCGCCGAGACCAAGGGCAAGGACATCATCCACTTTACGCTTGGCTATTCGCACCCGATTGAAGTGCTGCTGCCGGCGGGCGTTGAAGCCAAGATCGACAAGAACACGCACATCATCCTCACCGGGCACGATAAGCAGGTGCTCGGCCAGTTGGCGGCCAACATCCGCGGGCTCCGCAAGCCGGACCCATACAAGAACAAGGGTGTCCGCTATACGGGCGAAGTGCTCCGCAAGAAGGCCGGCAAGTCCGGTGCGGGCGGAAAGGGCAAATAAGACATGGTTAGCAAAGTCAATCGCGACGAAGTCCGGCGCCGGATTCACACCCGGATCCGTAAGAAGCTCGCCGGAACCGCGGCCCGGCCCCGTCTGGCCGTGTTCCGCTCGATCAAGCACATCTACGCGCAGGTTATCGACGACCGCACGGGTACGACCCTGGTGGCGGCCTCGTCGGCGGAAAAAGGCGCGGCCAACGGCGGCAACGTCGCCGGCGCGAAAGCGATCGGCGAACTGGTCGCCGGACGCGCCAAGGAAAAGGGAATCAAGGCGGTTGTTTTCGACCGCGGCGGATTCCTGTATCACGGCCGTATCAAGGCGCTGGCCGATGCGGCGCGCGAAGCCGGGTTGGAATTCTAAGAGGATTTAGCACACATGGCAAATGAACGTAACAGGCGCGCGGAAGCGACCTCGGGGCTCAAGGAGCAGGTGGTGTCCATCAATCGCGTGACCAAGGTTGTCAAGGGCGGCAAGAACCTCAGTTTCTCGGCGCTGGTTGTGATCGGCGACCCGCAGGCCAAGACGGTCGGCTACGGTACCGGCAAGGCGAAGGAAGTTCCGGCGGCCATTAAGAAGGGGATCGAAGCGGCGAAGAAGAATCTCCGCAAGATCAACGTGCTCGAAACAACGATTCCGCACCCGGTGACGGGCCGTTTCGGCGCGGGACGCGTGCTGTTGAAGCCCGCTCCGCAAGGTACCGGCGTGATCGCCGGCGGTCCGGTTCGCGCCGTGATCGAAGCGGTCGGCATCCCGAATGTGCTGACCAAGTCGCTTGGCACCCACAACCCGCATAACGTTGTGAAGGCGACCATCGCGGCTCTCGAACTGCTTCGCGACAAAGCGGTCGTCGCCGATATGCGCGGCATCGCAATCGAGAAGATGTAGGAGTATTCCAATGGCCGACAAGAAAATCAAAATCCAGCTCTACCGCAGCCCGATCTGCACCCCCGAAACCCATAAGGTCATCGTGCGGAGCCTCGGCCTGCGCAAGCTCAACCGCATCGTCGAGCGCCCCGATACACCGTCCTTTCGCGGCATGGTGTTGAAGGTCCCCCATCTGCTCCGGATTGTCGAGTAATCCAAGGAAACGGCAATGAATCTCAGTTCCATCAAGGCCCCGGCGGGCCAGGTAAAGAAGAAGCGGCGGCTCGGCCAAGGTATGGGCACCGGCCGCGGCAAGTACTCCGGCCGCGGCGCCAAGGGCGCCAAGTCGATCTCGGGTTATTCGCGCATGCGCGGTTTCGAAGGCGGTCAGATGCCGCTGCACCGCCGCCTGCCGAAGCGTGGCTTCTCGAACGCTCCCTTCAAGATCGAATATGCCGTCGTGAACGTGGCGACGCTGAACGAACTGGAAGGCAACGAATTCGACGCGCAGTCGCTCAAGAAGTCGGGCGTCGTCAAGAAGTTGCTCGACGGTTTGAAGGTGCTGGGACAGGGCGACCTTACCCGCGCGATCACCGTCACCGCGGCCAGTTTTTCGGCCTCGGCCAAAGAGAAGATTGAAAAGGCCGGCGGCAAGGCGATCGTGATCGAAGCCAAGCCGGCGGCGGCGAACTAGCCTCCCCTCGGAAAGGATCGGCATGAAGTTTTTCGAAGCAGTGGCGAATGCGTTTCGGATTCCGGATCTCCGGAACCGGATTCTCTTCACGCTCGGCCTTCTGGCGATCTACCGGCTGGGCGGACACATTCCGACCCCCGGTATCGACGCCGAACGGCTGGAAGAGTTTTTCAAGCAGAATCAGGGAACGTTGCTTGGGTTCTTCGATCTGTTCAGCGGCGGCATGTTCCGCCGGCTGACGGTCTTTGCGCTCGGCATCATGCCTTACATCACCAGTTCGATCATCCTGCAGTTGATGACGATTATGGTGCCGACGCTCGAAAAGCTCCAGAAGGAAGGCGAGATCGGCAGGCGCAAGATCACGCAGTACACGCGCTACCTGACCGTCATTCTGGCGCTGGTGCAGTCGTTTATCATCGCCCAATCGCTACAGGCGCAGGGTAACTTCGTTGTGAATCCGGGCTGGGGCTTCATCTTCATCACGATGATTTCGCTCACCACTGGAACGGCGTTCATCATGTGGCTCGGTGAGCAGATCACCGAACGCGGCATCGGCAACGGCATGTCGCTGATCATCTTCACCGGCATCGTTGTCGGCCTTCCCTCGGCGATCTACAACATCTATCAGAAGGCGTTTCAGACGCGCGAGTGGAACATGCTGCAAGTGCTGATCATCCTCGCGGTCATGGTCTTCGTCGTCGGATTGATTGTACTCGTCGAACGCGGCGAGCGGCGCATCCCGGTGCAGTACGCCAAGCGGGTGGTCGGACGCAAGATGATGGGCGGGCAGTCGACGCACCTTCCAATGAAGGTCAACGCCGGCGGCGTCATCCCGGTCATCTTCGCCAGCTCGCTCCTGACGTTCCCGCAAACGGCGACGCAGATCGCCTGGGTCCGGGACAATCCGTATCTGTCGGCGATGCTGCGTTCGATTCAGCACTCCGAACCGCTCTACATCATCCTATTCATCGCGCTGATTATCTTCTTCTGCTTCTTCTATGTGTCGATCATCTTCAACCCGAATGAAGCGGCCGACAACATGCGCAAGTACGGCGGATTCATCCCCGGTATTCGTCCGGGCAAAAACACGGCCGAGTATATGAACAAGGTGCTGACCAAGATCACCGTCGTTGGCGGTCTGTATCTCGCGGTGCTCTGCCTGTTGCCGGAAATCATGATCTCCGGTATCAAGCTCCAGCATCTGCCGCTGATGGGCAACTGGATTGACGCCAACTTCCCGCGCTTTATCCTCGACGGCCTCAACGTCAACTTCTACTTCGGCGGCACCAGCCTGCTGATCGTCGTCGGCGTGGCCATGGACACGGTCAACCAGATCGAAGCCCAGTTGATTATGCGCCATTACGAAGGATTTACCCCGCGTGCGGGCCGTATCCGCGGCCGCCGCAGTTCTGTCTGACATTCCTTACCAGGGACGTTCTGATCTTTGACAACAACTAACGCCGATACCGCCAGCAAATCTGCTCCCCAGCGACCCCTGGCGGTAATGCTGTTCGGCGCTCCGGGTTCCGG